>NZ_DDCI01000031.1:0-23936 GCF_002335265.1 Cupriavidus sp. UBA2010 | reverse complement strand
TAGACGAAGGGGACAGAAACTTGGTGGAGCTAAGCGGGATCGAACCGCTGACCTCTTGCATGCCATGCAAGCGCTCTCCCAGCTGAGCTATAGCCCCATAGTTACTGCCATTTACTGCAATCTTGCTCACCAGATTTACTGCGTTTCTGGCGAAGCGGCGATTATAAAGCATTCTCACCGTTTTGCAAGCCCCGTTCGATTTTTCAACCGTTCCGCTTGACTCGCGTCGTGCAGCGGGGAGAACGAGATTATGCTGAAGTCTCGACCAGAGCGCAAGCCCCAGCCGAGACTTTTTCAGCAGTTTTTTACGCTGCAGCCAGACGGCGCAGCACCGTGTCGCGACCGAACAGTTCAAGCACCGCGTCGATGCTCGGCGTCTGCAACTGCCCCGCCACCAGCAGGCGCACCGGCATCGCCAGCTTCGGCATCTTCAGGCCGAACTCGGCCAGCACTGCCTTGAACGCGGCACTAATCGCTTCGCGCTTCCACTCCGGCAGCGCCGCGAGTTGCGTGGCCAGTGCCTGCAGCGCGGGGCGAATCTCGTCCGTCAGATGTTCCACCTTCAGCGCCGCATCGGCCTGCGGCTCGCCGCGATAGAACAACATCGCGGTCTGCGCCACTTCCTTCAGCGTGTTCGCGCGATCCTTGACCAGCGCGATCACGTCCACCAGGTTCGCGCCCTCGACCTTGCCGCCGAGCGCCTCGATGAACGGACGCGTCAGATCTGCCAGGCGCGTGTTGTCACCAACCTTGATGTAGTGGTTGTTGAGCCACGCCAGCTTTTCCGGGTTGTATTGCGCCGGGGACTTGCCCAGGTGCTCCAGATCGAACCATTCGACGAACTGTTCGCGCGAGAAGATCTCGGCATCGCCATGCGCCCAGCCCAGTCGCGCCAGATAGTTCAGGACGGCCTCCGGCAGATAGCCCTCATCCCGATATCCCGTGACGGGCAGCGCGCCATGGCGCTTACTCATCTTCTCGCCCTGCTCGTTGAGCACGGTGGGCAGGTGGGCGTAGACCGGCACCTCACCACCCAGGGCGCGGATGATGTTGATCTGTCGCGGCGTGTTGTTGACGTGGTCATCGCCCCGGATCACGTGGGTGATCTTCATGTCGAGGTCGTCCACCACCACGCAGAAGTTGTAGGTCGGCGTGCCATCGGGGCGGGCGATGACGAGATCGTCGAGTTCATCATTCGAGATCTCGATGCGGCCCTTCACAGCGTCGTCCCACACCACGCTGCCGCCGATCGGGTTCTTGAATCGCACCACGGGCTGCACGCCAGCCGGCGGCTCGGGCAGCACCTTGCCCGGCTCCGGACGCCAGAAGCCGTTGTACCGCGGCTTTTCGCCGGCAGCACGCTGCGCTTCGCGCAAGGCGTCGAGCTCCTCGGTACTCATATAGCAGTGGTAAGCCAGCTCGTTGTCGAGCATCTGCTGTACCACCTCGCGGTACCGGTCCATCCGCTGCATCTGATAGAACGGGCCTTCGTCGATGTCCAGATCGAGCCAGGCCATGCTTTCCAGGATGACGTCGACGGCAACATCGGTCGAACGCTCGACGTCGGTATCCTCGATACGCAGGATGAAGTCGCCCTTCATGCGGCGGGCAAACGCCCACGGATAAAACGCGGAGCGAATATTGCCGAGGTGAATGAAGCCGGTCGGACTCGGTGCGAAGCGGGTGCGGACGCGTTGTGTCATGGTTCGGGGAAACAAAAAGGCCCGCGCACGGATGCGCGCAGGCCGGATGTCAGGGAATGCTGCATTATACGCGCTGCCCGATACGATCTCCGCCGTGGAATCATTTATGCTGCCGCCAGTCTGACACTCGGCCATGCGCGATGCGGGGCCCCACAGTGCCCCCGGCATCACATCCAGCAAGATCTCCTTTCCTCGATGCAACGACGAAACTTCCTGGGCGCCTCGGCAGCGATGCTGCTGGCAGCCTGCTCCTTCGGCCCCAAGCCGGACGCGACGAACCCTGGCACCACCGCCACCGTGCCACCCGTGGCGACCACCCCGCCCCGGCCCATCCGCATCGGCCTGGCGCTCGGCGGCGGAGCGGCGCGTGGCTTCGCGCACATTGGCGTGATCAAGGCGCTCGAAGCCCAGGGAATTCGCCCGGATATCGTCACGGGCACCAGCGCGGGCTCAGTGGTAGCGGCACTCTACGCGTCGGGCATGGATGGCTTTACGTTGAACAAGCTCGCGCTGACGATGGACGAAGCGACCATCGCCGACTGGGCCCTGCCCTTCGGCACACGCTTCGGCGGCTGGCTCAAGGGCGAGGCGCTGCAGAACTACGTCAACCGCCTGGTCAAGAATCGTCCGATCGAGTCGATGAAGCTGCCGCTCGGCATCGTTGCCACGGATCTCAAGACCGGCGAGCGGATTTTGTTCCGGCGTGGCAATACCGGTCAGGCGGTACGTGCATCGAGCAGTGTCCCGGGCGTATTCCAGCCGGTGGCGATCGGCGGCCACGACTACGTCGATGGTGGCCTGGTGGAGCCGGTACCGGTGGATGCCGCCCGCGAGATGGGCGCCGATTTCGTGATCGCGGTGAATATCTCCGCCGATCCGGCAAGCCAGAAAAATGGCGGGCAGAGTGGCGTCCTGCTGCAGACAACGGCCATCATGGGGCAGTCGATCAACAAGATGGCGCTGGCGCGCGCCGACGTTGTGATCCGGCCCGACCTGCCGGATATGGGCGGCAGCGATTTCACGTCGCGCAATCGGGCGATCCTGGCTGGCGAGCAGGCCACGTCTGCGGTACTAGCGGCGTTGCGTGAAAAGCTGGCCGCCGCGCGCAATCGTCCGACGACGGGCGGAACCATCGCGACGCAATAAGCGGCGACCCGCCGCGCCCGAACATCACCCTCCCCCAAACAGCACGCAACAAAAAAGGACTGCCTGAGCAGTCCTTTTTTGTTTTGCCTTCGGGATTTGCCGCTTCAACAGCCGCAAACCTTAGGCGCCGTACTTAGCCACCGTAAAGCGAGCGGCCCTGGGCATTCGGATCGTAACGCTTGAGCGTCTCGATCATGTTGCTGGTGTTCTCGACCGAGCCACGCGCCGAATCGTCGATGCGGCGGGCGCCGTTGTAGCGTGTCACCCAGTAGGCGGCACGCATGTCATCGACACGGATCTTGCTGCCGGTGGACGGCGCGTGCACGAACTTGTTGTCGCCAATATAGATGCCGACGTGCGAGAACGTGTGGCGCATGGTGTTGAAGAACACCAGATCGCCGGGCCGCAGATCGTTCGCCGCAACCGTGGCGCCAACCTGGCTCATTTCGACGGAGCGACGGGGCAACATGAAGCCGAAGGTGTCGTTGAACACGTAGCGGACGAAGCCGCTGCAGTCCAGACCCGATTCAGGGCTGTTACCGCCGAAGCGATAACGAACACCGATCAGACCCAGCGCGTTCATGACCAGGTCGCCAGCTTTCGTGGCGACATTGCTGGTGGAGTTCATCATCGACGACAGCAAGCCACGCTTGCCTTCCGGATGCGCGTCCGTGACATCTGCACGGGCGTCGATCCGGGCGTCGGTATCCTTGAACACCGTATCCGCCAGCACTCCATTCGACACAGTCGCACCGCAGACAATGGCAATTCCAACGGCGGCGCGCGCCAGGGAATGAAGTACCGTTCGCTGCATTGGTTCTCCTGATGATCGGGCAAATCTGACCGGCGAGTAAGACATCACCGGACAGCGTGAAAACATCAGGGCGGATCGGACGCAAGAAGTACGCCAGTAGAAAAGCTCCCGTCTCGCACCAGCCGCGTGCACTGCCGGTCTTCCCCAAGACCTCACGCGGCGGACGAACCACCCCCAAAAAACTTATCGGGCGATCTTAAAGTAGCCGCCCTTGACATGTCAAAGATGGTTACAAATTTCCCTCAAATCGCCTGCAAATCAACGAACTAGCGCAAAAAACGCATCCAGTTTCTTGGTTTTCGCATAAACAGCGGATGTTACGCCGGCGTGTCAATGCATGATGCGACGCACATCAAATCAAGCCACACCTAGCTGGGCCGCCGCCATCAGCTTGCGTGTATACGAATGCTGCGGTGCGCCGAGTACCGTTTCGGTCTCGCCCGATTCCACGACCTCGCCGTTCTTCATCACCACGACCCGGTGCGCCATGGCGCGAATCACGGCCAAGTCGTGACTGATAAAGAGATAGCTGAGGTTGTACTTGTGTTGGAGCTGTGACAGCAGAGCCAGCACTTGCTGCTGAATCGACACATCAAGTGCAGAAGTCGGCTCATCCAGCACCAGCACCTGAGGTTTCAGGATCAGGACCCGGGCAATGGCGATACGTTGCCGCTGGCCGCCCGAGAACTCGTGCGGGTAGCGCCCCAGCGCGGTGCGGTCAAGCCCCACTTCGCGCAGTGCCTCGATCACGCGCTCGCGCGTTGCCTCGCGCGACAGGCCCGGCTGGTGCAGCGCGAGCCCTTCCTCCACGATCTGCTCGATCGTCATCCGGGGGGACAGCGACCCGAACGGATCCTGGAATACCACCTGCATCCGCGAGCGCAACGCGCTGCGCTCCTTGCTCGTGCAGGTATCGAAGCTGCGGCCCAGGAACTGGATCGTGCCGCTACTCTTGCGCTGAAGCGCGAGCACGGCGTGCGCCAGCGTCGTCTTGCCCGAGCCCGACTCCCCCACGATTCCGACCGTTTCCCCTTCGCGCAACTGCAGGTTCACCTCCTTCACAGCCGGGAATGCTTCCTTGAGGAACCAGCCCGCCATGCCAGGACGCTTCTTCATGTAGTTGACGCACAGCGCATCGGTCTCCAGCAACACCGGGGCCAGCGGCACCAGCGGCAACACCTCGCGCCGGGGCCGACTGTCGATCAGCTTACGTGTGTAGGGATGGTGCGGATTGGAAAAGACCTCGGTGGTCTCGCCCGTCTCGACCAGGACGCCCTTTTCCATCACGCCCACGCGCTGGGCGAACGCCCTGACCATGTTCAGATCGTGCGTGATCAGCATCACCGCCATGCCGAACTCGGCCTGCAGGTCCCGCAACAGGTCCAGGATCTGGGCCCGGATGGTCACGTCCAGCGCGGTGGTCGGCTCGTCGGCCAGCAACAGCTTGGGGCGGCACGCGAGCGCCATGGCGATCATCGCGCGCTGACGCTGACCACCCGACAACTGGTGCGGGAAGCTATTGAAAAGGTTGGGCGCGTCGGTGATGCCGGTGCGCTCGAGCAGCGCAATCGCGCGATCACGGGCGGCCCGGCGGTCCAGTCCTTCGTGCAGCGCCAGCGTCTCCACGATCTGGTTACCGATCGTGTAGAGCGGGTTAAGCGCCGTCATGGGCTCCTGGAAGATCATGGCGATCTCCGACCCACGAATGCGGCGCATCTCGCGATCGGACACCTGCAGCAGATCCTCGCCCTCGAAACGGATCGAGCCCTGATAGTGCGCATCCTCGACCAGTCGAAGCATCGCCAGCGCGGTCACGGTCTTGCCCGAGCCCGATTCGCCGACCAGCGCGTAGCGCTCGCCGGCCCGAAGGTCGAAACTCACTTCGCGCACCGCGCGCGTGGCGTGTTCGCCCTCCCCGAAGGTGACCGACAGGCGGTCCACGCACATTAGCTTGGTACCCGGCGCTGGCACTGCCGCCGGTTCGGTAAAGGTCATGGCCAGGCTCATCGGACGGCCTCCGCTGCCCCGCCACGTGCCGGCACCTTCGGCGCCACGCGGCCGCGCATCTGGGCCAGGCCCATGCGCGTGTCGAACGCATCGCGCAGCGCGTCTCCCATGAACGTCAGCAGCAGCAGTGTCAGCACCAGCACCGCGAAGGTCGACAGGGAAATCCACCACGCATCGAGATTTGCCTTGCCCTGCGCCAGCAGCTCGCCCAGGCTAGGCGTGGTCGGCGGCACGCCGAGACCCAGGAAATCCAGGCTCGTGAGCGCCAGAATCGCCGCGCTCATCCGGAACGGCAGGAAGGTGATCACCGGTGTCAGGCTGTTCGGCAGGATATGCCGCCACATGATCTGCACGTTGGACAAACCCAGCGCGCGGGCCGACTTGACGTAGTCGAGCGAGCGATTGCGGTAGAACTCGGCGCGCACGTAGTCGGACAGCCCCATCCAGCCAAACAGCGACAGCAGGATGATCAGCAGCGCCAGACTCGGCTCGAAGATCGAGGCAAAGATGATCAGCAGGTACAACTCGGGCATCGAGCCCCATATCTCGATCGCGCGTTGCGACATGAGGTCGAACCGGCCGCCGAAGAACCCCATCAGCGCGCCCGTCAGCGTGCCGACCAGCACGCCGATGATGGTCAGCGCCAGCCCGAACAGCACGGATACGCGGAATCCATATAGCAACCGCGCCAGCACATCGCGGCCACGGTCATCGGTGCCAAGCCAGTTTTCCGCCGAGGGCGGCGCCGGATTCGGCTCCTTGGCGAAGTAGTTGATCGAATCGTACGAATAGCGGTTCAGCGGAAAAATCGCGAAATTGCCATGCGTCGTGATTCGATCGAGGATGAACGGATCGAGATAGTCGGTGCGCGTCGGGAAATCGCCGTCGAACGTGGTTTCCGGATAGACCTTGGCGATCGGCAGGTAGTACTCGCCCTTGTAGCGGACCACCAGCGGCCGGTCGCTCGACAGCACCTCGGCGCACAGGCTCAGCACGAACAGCGCCACGAACAGGATCAGGCTCCAGTAGCCAAGCCGGTTGCGACGGAATCGTTGCCAGGCGCGCTGGCGCGGAGACAGCGAGTGCGGCAGCCCGTTCTGGATTGGGGCGCGTTTGAAGGGATTCATCGATGCATCCCCTCGAAGTGAATACGGGGATCGACCATCACGTAGCAAATGTCCGAAATCAGGCGCGTCACCAGACCAATCAGCGTGAACAGGTATAGCGTGCCGAGCACCACGGGGTAATCACGACGCAGCACCGCCTCATAGGACAGCAGACCCAGCCCGTCGAGCGAAAACAGTGTCTCGATCAGCAGCGAGCCGGTGAAGAACGCGCCGATAAACGCCGCCGGGAATCCAGTCACGAGCGGAATCAGCGCGTTACGGAACACATGCTTCCAGAGCACGCGGCGTTCGGACAGGCCCTTGGCCCGCGCGGTCAGCACGTACTGCTTGCGGATCTCCTCCAGGAACGCATTCTTGGTCAGCATGGTGACCACGGCGAAGCTGCCCACGACCGATGCGGTGATCGGCAGCACCAGGTGCCAGAGGTAATCCATCACCTTGCCCATGAGCGACAACTGGTCCCAGTCATCGGAGGTCAGGCCGCGCAGCGGGAACCACTGCACGAACGTGCCGCCGCCAAACAGCACCAGCAGCAGCACGCCAAGCACGAAGCCGGGAATCGCATACCCCACCAGCACGATCATGCTGCTGATCACGTCGAAGCGGCTGCCGGCCCGGATTGCCTTGGAGATGCCCAGTGGCACCGATATCAGATAGGTCAGGAAGAATGTCCAGAGCCCCAGGCTGATCGACACCGGCATCTTCGACTTCACCAGTTCCCAGACGCTGCGGTGCTGGAAGTAGCTCTGGCCGAGGTCAAACTTTGCAAAGCGCTTGAGCATCAGGAAATAGCGCTCGATCGGCGGCTTGTCGAAGCCATACAGCGCCTGGATCTCCTTGATCTTGTCCGGGTCCACGCCGCGACGGCCGCGATACTCGGCGCCGCCGCCGCTGGCCTCCGCTGCACCGCCCCGCCCTTTCATCTCGAGCATCATCTGCTCGACCGGGCCCCCGGGCACGAACTGGATCACGACGAACGTAAGCGTAATGACACCGATCAACGTCGGAATCATCAGCAAAATGCGCTTCAACAGATAGGCAAGCATGGCCGTCCGGGTTCGGGATTACTGGGTCTTTGGCACCAGGTCATTGCGCCACCAGTTGGAGAGGATCCAGCCTTCCGCCGTGTAGTAGTACGGCAGACGCGTCGGGTACGCCATCTCCTTGCGATATGCCACACGATGGAACGCACTGTACCAGTTTGGCACGATGTAGTAGCCATGCATCAGCACGCGGTCGAGTGCGCGGCCGGCGGTGACCAGTTCATCGCGCGACCGGGCGTGCAGCAGCGTGTCGACAAGCTTGTCGACCGCCGGCGACTTCAGGCCGAACAGGTTGTCGGAACCAGGCGTGCCCGCCGCTTCGGCCGTGAAGCGGTCGCGCAGTTCGTTGCCAGGGCTCTGGGAATCCGGGAAACGGATCGACACCATGTCGAAATCGAAATCCTCGAGTCGCTTCTGGTAGAGCGCGAAGTCCGTGGTGCGCTGGTTCACCTCGATGCCGAGCTTCTCCAGGTTGCGGATGTAGGCCGTGATAACCCGACTCATAGCGCCGCCGTCATCCAGGAATTCGAACACCATCGCCTCGCCCTTGGCATTGCGCAGCGCACCATCCGAATAGGTCCACCCCGCCTGCGCCAGCAATCGGCGCGCATCGCGCAGGTTGTCGCGCAGGGAGCGCGGCGGGTTCGTCGTGGGCTGCACGACGTCCGCGCCGAACACTTCGGCCGGCAACTCGGCGCGTAGCGGCTCCAGCAACGCCAGTTCGCCCGGCCCCGGCTTGCCATCGAAGGTGGTGCTGGCAGCCAGTTCGCTGTTGGAGAACCAGCTGTCGAGCCGCTTGTAAGCCCCGTAGAACAGTTGGCGGTTCAGCCACTCGAAATCCAGCGCGAGGATCAGCGCCTGGCGCACCCGCACATCCTGGAACATCGGCTTGCGCATGTTCATCACGAAGCCCTGCATCCCGGCGCCGTTGCGGTGCGGGAACTCGGTCTTGATCAGTTCCCCTTCCTCGAAGCGCTTCCCGACGTAACTCTTGGCCCAGTTTTTCGACCGATATTCGACGATTGCGTCGAACTCACCGGCCTTGAATGCCTCGAGCTTGGCCGTCTCGTCCTTGTAGAGACGGTAGACCACCCGGCCGAAATTGAACGTGCCGCGGCGTACCGCCAGATCCTTGCCCCAGTATTTCGGGTCGCGCGCGAAGACGATGCCGCGCCCGGCGTCGTAGCGTTCGATCTTGTACGGTCCGCTGGTGATTGGCTCCTCGAAGGTCAGCTTGTCGAACGACACCTTCTCCGTCCACTTCTTCGAGAACACCGGGAGCGAGCCGACGATCAGCGGCAGCTCGGGATTGCGTTGCTTGAAGTCAAATCGCACCGTGCGTTCGCCGGTCACCACCACGGCTTTCACATCGGTGCACATGCTGCGATAGCCCGGGCTCGCGAACTTGCTCATCAGCATGTCGTACGAATACTTGACGTCCGACGCCAGCACGGGGTCACCGTTGACGAAGCGTGCCTCGCGGCGAATATGGAACGTCACCGACAACTCGTCCGGCGCCACCGTGACATCGTCGGCCAGCAGGCCATAGGAGCTGGCGGTCTCGTCTGCGCTACTGATCAGCAGCGATTCGAACATCAGGGCGTTGAGCCCCGGCGCGGACGTACCCTTCAGGGTGAACGGGTTGAACTTGTCGAAACTGGTGCGTCGGTCGGGGTTGGCCAGCGTCAGCGTGCCCCCCTGCGGGGCATCGGCATTGGCGTAGTCGAAATGCTTGAAGTCCGGCGGATACTTGAGGTCGCCGTGGAGCGCAAAGCCGTGGGCAGCGAAAGCAGATAAGGGAAAACCCGAAGCCAGCACGATCGACAGCGCCGCCCACCCTTGCACTACCGCGCGTCGACAGAAGCACTGCCCTGCCGCCCGAAGCGGCCAACGTGCACGAATCAGCATCCGGTTGCAGACCTCCACAATGCTCAGGACAGCCCGGCGGCTTGTGGCCGGGCGAAGTTGTGCGACAATTTTACATGCGTTCGGGTGGCCAACAGCCATCCGGACATTCCCTCTACGCGGTGCAACAAAAGCGGGAAAGTTTGCTTATTGTGCATCGGCCATGGGCCATCGCATAAAATACGCCCGCCCCACACATATTTGGAGAATCTATGGGATTTCTGGCAGGTAAGCGGATCCTGATTACCGGTTTGCTTTCGAACCGCTCGATCGCCTACGGCATTGCAGCAGCGTGCAAGCGTGAAGGCGCGGAACTGGCGTTCACTTATGTCGGCGAACGATTCAAGGACCGCATCACGGACTTCGCCAAGGAATTCGGCTCCGACATGATCTATGAGTGCGACGTTGGCAGCGACGAACAGATCGACGCCACGTTTGCCGCACTGGGGCAGCGCTGGGAAAAGTTCGACGGTCTGGTGCACTCGATCGGCTTCGCGCCGCGCGAAGCCATCGCCGGCAACTTCCTGGACGGGCTGTCGCGTGAAGGCTTCCGAATCGCGCACGATATCTCGGCCTACAGCTTCCCGGCACTGGCCAAGGCCGCGATGCCGCTGCTCAACGACAAGGCATCGCTGCTGACGCTGACCTACCTGGGCGCCGAGCGTGTGGTACCGAACTACAACACGATGGGCCTGGCCAAGGCTTCGCTCGAAGCCAGCGTGCGCTACCTGGCGTCGGCGGTCGGCCCGCGCGGGATGCGTGCCAACGGCATTTCGGCCGGTCCGATCAAGACCCTGGCCGCCTCGGGCATCAAGGACTTCAGCCGCCTGCTCAAGCATTTCGAAGACGTGGCACCGATCCGTCGCAACGTGACGATCGAGGAAGTCGGCAACGTCGCGGCCTTCCTGCTGTCGGATCTGGCCAGCGGCGTGACTGGCGAGATCACGTATGTCGACGGCGGCTACAACATCGTGGGCACGGCCGTCGAGGACTGATCCGGGCTTCGCACCGCCCATGCGATCCAGGCGCCCCAACACGGGGCGCCTTTTTCTTTCTTCAGGCCACGGCCTCGATCGCCGCCACGGCCCGCCCGGCGGCCGGCGAGAGCGTCCGCTGCGCAAGCCGCACGACCGCGAACTGCATTGTCATGGCGGGCAGACCCGGAACGTCGAGCGGCACCAGACCCCCCGCCGCCGTCTCATCGCGGACGGCACGCGCTGGCGCCAGCAACACCGCATCGGTGTGTTTGGCGAGATAGGTCAGGGCCCGGAAATCGTTGCTTTCGACCTGGAACGGCAGCGCCTCCCCCGGCTTGCAGCGCAACACCTTGCGCAGCCGCTCGTGCGTTTCGGGCGGGAACACCACCGATACCAGCGCTGCCTCCCTTAGCGCCGGCAGCAACACGGGCCGCCCCGCCAGCGGATGCCCCTGCCGCACGAACAGACCGGCCGACTCCTCCGGCAGCCGCTGCACCTCCAGCTCGGCCAGGGTCGGCACTGTGCTCTGCTCGATCACGACGAAATCCAACCGCTCGGCGCGCAACGCATCGAGCAGCGCGCGAGGATCACTGACCTCGGTCGCAATCTGCAGCCCGGGCCACTCCCGGTGCAGCAGGCAGAGCACCTCCGGCAGCAGCATCGCTGCCGGAAAGGCGCCGAGTCCGATCTGGACGCTGCCGATCTCGTGCTGCCGCACCAGCGTCAGGTCGCGGGTCAGGCAGTGCGTCTCGAACAGGATGCGCCGGGCGCGCTCGGTGACCATGCGCCCCACAGCGGTCAGCGTCACCCCGCGTGTGCCGCGATCGAACAACACCGCGCCCGCTTCCTCTTCCAGTGTCTGGATGCTTCGCGTCAGCGCCGGCTGACTTAGATGAACCCGCCGCGCTGCTGCTGCCAGTGAGCCTTCTTCCGCCACCGCGACCAGATGTTCGAGCCGTTTGAGATTCATATATGCGTAAATTGCATTGCTGCGATACTAAATTTGCACTTGAATTATAGGTCCACACCGCATCCAATGACTCTTTTACCGACTCAGTCCTGTAGAGCCCACCCATGCGCATTGCCCGCTTGACCGTCCTTGCTTCCGCCGCGCTGACGATGTCCGTCGCGCTCGCCGGCCCGAATCCCGCCACTCCGCTGACCGAGCAATCAAACGCCGCATGGCTGCGCAAGCTGCCGTTCGCCGACCGTGCCGATTTCGAAGACGCGAAGCGCGGACTCGTGGCGCGCTTCCCCGAGGCGACGATCAAGAGCGCCGACGGCAAGACGGCGTGGGACTTCGGCGCCTACGCCTTCGAATCGGCGGCGGACGCCCCGCCCACGGTCAACCCGAGCCTCTGGCGACTGGCACAACTGAACAACGAAGCTGGCCTGTTCAAGGTGGCCGACCGCGTCTATCAGGTACGCGGCGCCGACCTGGCAAACATGAACATCGTCGAAGGCGACACCGGCCTGATCATCATCGACACCCTGCTCACGGCCGAAACCGCCCGGGCCGCGCTCGACCTTTACTACGCGCACCGTCCACGCAAACCCGTGCTGGCCGTGATCTACACGCACAGCCACGTCGATCATTTCGGCGGGGTACGTGGCATCGTCAGCGAGGACGATGTGAAGTCCGGCAAGGTCGAGATCCTGGCGCCGAATGGCTTCATGGACGAAGCCGTCAGCGAAAATGTGCTGGCGGGCGGCGCGATGGGCCGACGGGCGCAGTACATGTACGGCACCAACCTGCCGAAGAACGCCACGGGCCAGGTCGATACCGGCCTGGGCAAAGCCACCGCGCGCGGCACCATCACGCTGCTGGCGCCCACCTCGTCGATCACCAAGCCGATCGAGACGCGCCGGATCGACGGCATCGACTTCGAATTCCAGCTCACCCCGGGCACCGAGGCGCCCGCGGAGATGAACATCTATCTGCCGCAGTTCCGCACGCTTTGCATCGCCGAAAACGCGGTGCGCACCCAGCACAATCTGCTGACGCTGCGCGGCGCGCAGGTGCGCGACGCCAAGGCATGGTCTTATTTCCTGAGCCAGTCGCTATTGCGCTACGGCGATCGGACCGATGTGCTGATCGGCCAGCATCACTGGCCCACCTGGGGCCACGCGCGCATCGTCGAGATGCTGTCCGACCAGCGCGACATGTACGCCTACCTGAACGACCAGACCCTGCGGCTGCTGAACCAGGGCCTGACCCCGCTCGAGATCGCAGACACGCTCAAGACGCTGCCCGAGCCGCTGGCCAGCAAGTGGTATGCACGGGACTACTACGGATCGGTCAGCCATAACGTACGCGCGGTCTACCAGCGCTACCTGGGCTTCTACGATGGCAACCCGGCCCACCTGAACCCACTGCCGCCCGAGCAAACGGCCAGGAAGACCATCGAATGGATGGGCGGCGCCGATGCCGTACTGGCCAAGGCCCGCGAGGCGTATGCGCGGGGCGACTACCGCTGGGTGGCACAGATCGGCAATGACCTGGTTTTCGCCGATCCATCGAACGCCGCGGCGCGCGCACTGCAGGCCGATGCACTGGAACAGCTTGGCTACCAGAGCGAGAACGCCACGTGGCGCAACATCTATCTGACCGGCGCCCAGGAGCTTCGCGATGGCGTGCCCAAGCTGCAGGGCAGCTCGCTGGGCTCGGCCGATCTCGTGCGCGCGCTGACGGTGCCGAACTTCTTCGACTACCTGGCCGTGCGCCTGAACGCGGACAAGGCCGCCGGCAAGGCCATGACGCTGAACTGGCAGTTCACCGACCTGAACCAACGCTACGCGATGACGCTGCGCAACAGCGCGCTGACTTACGTGGCCGATGCCCAGCACGCGCAGCCGACCGCCACGGTCACGCTGACCAAGGCCACGCTCGACAAGATCAGCCTGAAGCAGCTCACCCTGCCGCAGGCCATGCAGTCGGGCGCGATACGCATCGATGGCAACCCGCAGGCCGTGGCGGGCCTGTTCGCCATGCTCGACACGTTCGACCCGGCCTTCAATATCGTCACGCCGCACGGATACCAGAAGTAACCACGCGGTTTGCCACGCCGGCTCCAGCTCGAGCCGGCGGCTCGCATCCCCTGCTTTGGTGTGGGAACGCTACATTCAAGCCAAACGTCAAATGTGTCGATAACCGTGCCAAATATCATAACAATAACCAGCACGAGTCATGGCCCTTACCATCGCCAGCAATGTCCTGGCGCTCAGCGCATCCTTGCAGGCGGGGAAAGCGAGCAACGCAGTGGGCGACACCATTCGACGCCTGTCTTCCGGGCTGCGAATCAACTCCGCGCGGGACGACGCAGCGGGCCTCGCCATTGCCAGCCGGATGCGGGTGCAAGTCAGTGGGCTGAACCAGGCACGACGTAACGCGGGCGACGGGCAATCCATGCTGGAGAGCGCCAGCGGCGCCCTCGACTCCCTGAGCGCACGCCTGCAGCGCATTCGGGACCTGAGCGTTCAGGGCCTCAATGGCACACTTTCGCTCACGGATACCGATGCGGTCCAGGCCGAAATCAATGCGAACCTGAAGGAAATCGACCGACTCACGCAGCAGTCCACGTTCAACGGCTTGCGGCTGCTGGACGGCAGCGCTGGCATGGTCAACCTGCAGGTCGGCGCGAACGATTCGGACAAGTTGTCCGTGAACCTCGGTGGTTCCGGCTTTGGCGTCAACGCCCTGGGCCTGAAGGACTTCACGATCGCCGGGCTGCCCGGCACCGTCAGCGGCCTTAGCGTGCTCCAGGGCCGCAGTACCAATGTCATGATCGACAGCCCGACCACCACCGTTCACTGGCCGGCGGGTAGCGCGAGCCCCAATCTCGTGCGGGACGCCAACGGCACCTTCTACGTGCAGGACGTGGACGGCGCCGGCAAGCCAACCTATCAGCAAGTGGGGTACCGGCCGACGACCGATACCGTGACGGGACTCAGCGACGTCGCGCTCTACCCGTCAGGCTCGCCGGTATTCCTAAGCCCGGCTGCGGTGGCATCGCGCGCCATCGGCGTGCCGAGCCTGCTTGACGACACGAATGCACCGATCGCCGGCGCTTCGCTGGTCCAGGCCGACGATGGCCGCTATTTCATCCGGAAGGCCGGCAGCTACTATCAGGCCAGCCTCGGTTTCGGCACCTCGGGAACGGTCACCGCAAAGGCCGCCGACATGACGTCGCCGCTGACCGCGGCGGATTTCTCCACGCTGCCGGCAACCGTCACGCAAACGCCGCCCGTGGACCCCGCCACCGACACCGTCGCGTTCCAGGACGCCAGCGGCGTCAGCCTCAGCGCATCCGCCTCGCGCCTGCTTCAACGCAACAATGGCACCTATGTGATCGAGGTGGATGCGGGCGGCGGCAATTTCCGCTATTACGATGCAGCGCTCACGATGAGCGACGACGGCACCACGCGGACCATGACTGCCAGGGCGGTGAGCACCACCTACCAGACGTTCACGGACTTGCCGTCGGTCAGCGGTGATTCGACGGTGACCATCGACCCGGCAAAGGTCTCGGTCAACTACACCGATCGAAACGGGGTGACCTATGGCAACGTGCTCGGGCTCGACGCCAGCGGCAACTACGTGTTCAACCTCCCGCAGTCGGCCAAGACCGGCACGCTGGTGACCGCGCAGGACGGTTCGCAGTACATCCGCACCGTCAACGGCAGCGAAGACGTACTGATCTTCTACCCATTGACGTTCACTGCGTTGACCGACGCCTCCACCAACAAGACGGTGCTCAATGTGGTGGAAGCCGGCGAAGGCATCCGTCTCAAGCAGCCGCTCGATCCGCTGGCAACGCTTGATCGCGCGCTCGCGGCCGTCGACGCCCAGCGCAGCCTGCTGGGCGCGGCGCAGAATCGACTCGATTCGATCACCAATGCCCAACAGACGACCGCCACCAATCTGGATACGGCGCGTTCACGGATCGAGGACGCCGACTATGCGGTCGAGGTCTCGAAGATGACTGCCTCCCAGATCGTCAGCCAGGCAGCCACGGCCATGCTGGCACAGGCCAACCAGCAGTCCCAGGCGGTGCTTTCGCTGCTGGGTCGGAACTAATTGCGGCCGACGCCAGAGGCTTAGGACAGGCCCCGCCGCTGGCTGACGTCGCGGAATCGATCGTGGGCCAGGCCAATGGCAACAAGGAGAGCCCACCGGCGCTAGCGCCCCCGCCGTTCACCCGGCCGATCACAATCCCCATGCATCGCGCAGTACCGTTCCAGCAGCACTGATTCCCGATCGCTCAGTACGATTCTGCCGGGCTTGTCCGGCGACTGCTCGCCAGGCGCCCAATAGTGTCGATGAGACGCTAAGTCGCGCCATACGGCCCAGACTGACAGCCCCACCATCGCTACGACGTAGATGGCGACATAGACGTTGTTTCTACTCACAGCTCCCTTCCGCATACAGCTCGACGTTTGCCTGAAGCAGCAACGCTAAGCCGCCCACGCCACCGCTTCGCCCGGACTGGTCTCGTTTCTGACCACGTTTCTGACCACGTGTGGTCGCGCGACCAGCGCATGCCGGAAAAGCGATCAATACCAGACTAGTCCGGCCCGCCGGCCGGCCGCGCGTCGGTACCCTGTTCGATCCTGATTTGCGGGCGAGAGCCGCACATATGTGTCCGGCGTACATTGCGCCCGATTGCTTGCGACCGCCGCAACTTTGCCAACAGGCTGACGATGCCCAGCAAGCGCTACATTGCCCATTCCCAGAGCTTCGCGAACACCATCGGGAGTTTTCACCCCGGTCGCTCCCGGTTTCTTGTGTTCCTGATCACGCTCTGCTTCCTCGGGCTCGCTATCCGCGCCATCTGGATCGCCGGACCTGGCAACGCGTTCTACCAGCAGCAAGGCGATTTACGCGTCAGGCGGCAGCTCGATGTTCCGCCGACGCGCGGGCGGATTCTTGATCGCAACGGCCATACGCTCGCACAGAGCCTCCCGGCCGGCGCCATCTACTTGAGCCCCCGTCAGATGGCCTCCAGTGACAAATACACGGGGCTTGCGGAGGCACTCGGTATGCCCCTGACAGAGATCGAGGCGGCATCGGCATCGGACCGGGGCTTTGTGTACCTCAGGCGCCAGACCGACGCGGCAACGCTGGAGCAGGTCAAGACGCTTGCTCTGCCGGGCGTGGGAACGGTACGCGAGTTCAAGCGTGTCTATCCATCTGGCCCGCCCTTCGACGCCCTTCTCGGGCTGGTCAATCTTGACGGCATCGGTATCGAAGGACTGGAACTCGCGCTCAATGACCGGCTGAAAGGTGCGCGCGGGAGGAGCGTCGTCGAGAAGGACCGCCTTGGCAACATCCTCTCCCAGTTGGTGATTGCCGAGGCCGAGGACGGCGGCGATATCCATCTGTCGATCGATGAGCGGCTGCAAACCGCCACATACCAGGCACTGCAGCAGGCATCGGAAACGGTGAAGGCTCGATCCAGCCTTGCCGTGGTCACTGACGTCAAAACCGGCGAGATCCTCGCCGCCGCAAGCTGGCACGCCGATAGCAGCAAACGTCGCGCTGCGGCGCTGATCGACGCCTTCGAGCCAGGCAGCATCATCAAGCCGCTGATCGTCGCGGGTGCGCTGGAACTGAAGCGCGTTGCACCAGACACGTTGATCGAGACGAACGGCAGATTCGATTTTGCCGGCGCGAAGATCACAGACGTCCGGAACTTCGGCCAGCTATCGGTCGCGGGCGTTATCGAGAAATCGAGCAACATTGGCATGGTGAAGATCGTCTCCCGCCTCTCGCCGGA
Organism: Cupriavidus sp. UBA2010; assembly: GCF_002335265.1. Taxonomy (NCBI): domain Bacteria; kingdom Pseudomonadati; phylum Pseudomonadota; class Betaproteobacteria; order Burkholderiales; family Burkholderiaceae; genus Cupriavidus; species Cupriavidus sp. UBA2010. The sequence continues at coordinate 6,438 of NZ_DDCI01000031.1, read as the reverse complement.
CGAACTGTGGACGCACATGCACGCGCTCGGCTTCGGACGAAAGGCTGACTCCTTCCTGTTTCCCGGCCTGGGTAGTGGTCGCATGCATAGCGCGCGAGGGATGACGCCGATTACCCAGGCGACCATGGCCTATGGATACGGGCTGACCGCCTCCGCGCTGCAGATTGCGCAGGCATATGCGGCGATCGGCAATCGCGGCCAGCTTGTCCCCCTTACCCTCGAACGGCGGCCAGCAGGAAACGAGACGCGCGGCACGCAGGTCCTGACGCCAGCAACCGCGGAGGCCGTGCTGGCCATGCTCGAACGCGTGACCGGCGCCGGAGGGTCAGGCCGACAAGCCCGCGTGAACGAGTACCGCGTCGGCGGCAAAACGGGCACGGCCTATCTGCACGTCCCGGGGCGTGGATACGACAAGAAGCGCTACCGTGCGTCGTTTGCCGGTGTGGCCCCCCTGTCCGCGCCCGAGATCGTTGTCGTGGTCAGCGTCGAGGATCCCAGCGAAGGCAGTCACTTCGGCGGCAAAGTCGCGGCGCCAATCTTCGCGCAGATCGTCTCGCGTGCCATGCAGTTGCGGCATGTGGTTCCAGATGCCCCACCGGCAGAGGCCAATATCGCACATTGAGTTCCGGTTCGGGCCAATTCCAGACCAGTCCTGTATGCAGCCCGGAAGCCGTCCGACAGACTGGTGGACATTGCCACCCTCAGGACATACCGGCGCGCGGCGATCCACGCGTGCCCAGCCTTCAGCGATGCCAACAGAGTCAAAGCCGGAAACCACCAGCACTCCCGGACGGGCCCGGATTGCAACCTGCCTGGGCGCGCTTGCCGGTCTCCTTATCGCGCTGGGAATGGCCTTCGGCGCCTGGCACGTCCATCAGACATGGCTGTCGCTCCCGGACGTCACGAGCCTGGCCGCGTTCAAACCTGACAGGCCGCTGCGTATCTATTCTCAGGATGGCATCCTCCTGGCCGAATATGGCGACGAGCGCCGCGAGATCGTCCCGCTTTCCAGAATTCCGGTCGTCGTGCAGCAGAGCCTGCTGGCGATCGAAGATGCCCGGTTCTACGAACACGGTGGCGTGGACTTCTCGGGGTTGTTCCGCGCTGCATGGGCCAATTTCGCATCGGGCCGGCACGCGCAGGGGGCTAGCACCGTCACCATGCAGGTGGCACGCCGTCTGTACCTTTCCAGCGAGAAGACCTACGACCGGAAGCTCCGTGAAGTTCTTCTGGCCTTCAAGCTGGAGCAGCAATTCAGCAAGCAACGGCTGCTCGAGGTCTATATGAACCAGATCTACCTGGGCGAGCGCGCATACGGATTTGCTGCCGCGGCGAGCATCTATTTCGACAAGTCACTCGACCAGTTGACCCCAGCGGAAGCGGCCCTGCTCGCGGGCCTCCCCAAAGCACCATCCGCATTCAACCCGACGGTCAACCCGGAGCGTGCCCGCGTACGCCAGCGGTACATCCTCGCGCGCATGCACGAGCTTGGATATCTGGGCGACGAACAATACGCATCCGCATTGGATGAACCGCTTCGACTGAAGCCGCGTAGTTATGCCATCGATCCGGCATTTGCCTTTCCGGTGGAGCGCGCACGCCAACTGGTCGTGGACCAATACGGTGAACGCGCCTATCGGGATGGCCTGGACGTGACGCTAACCATTCAGACCGCCACGCAGGCAGCGGCATACGATGCCCTGCATGACGGCCTGCTTCGCGCCCAGCAAAGACGACGCTATATCCCGCTGGGACGGGTGGCCATCGACGCCAATGGGCCAACGTCGGGGCTTGACGACTATCCGGACCGGGACGGTCTCACCACGGCCGTCGTCACCGCCACGGCCGATCGCGGCGGCCGCCTGACGGTCAAGACACGCGATGGCACGACCCTTCGCGCGCATGCACCCGCGTATGCCGCGACGCCGCTGACGCGCGGCACGGTCGTCACCATGGCAAGCCTGGATGGCAAATGGGAGATCGCGCAAGCGCCCGACATGGAAGGCGCATTGGTTTCCATCGATTCTGTCAGCGGCGATGTCGTGGCGTGGGTGGGTGGCTACGACTTCCATCGCGGCAAGTTTGATCACGCCGTGCAGGCATTGCGCCAGCCGGGCTCCTGCTTCAAACCCTTCGTCTACTCCGCCTCTCTCGAAAAAGGCTACTTTCCGGGAACCATGGTGGACGACAGTCAGCGGGTACTGGACTCGACCGTCACCGGTGCCCGGCCCTGGCGGCCCAAGAACTACGGCGGCCGCTACGACGGCTTCATCACGGCGCGCGAGGGACTTGTCCGCTCCAAGAACCTGGTGACGGTAGGGCTGACGCAGGCTTCCGGCATCGATTACGTGCGGGATTTCGCGCTGCGATTCGGCTTCGCGCCAGACCTGAATCCCGGCAGTTTCCCCCTGGCGCTGGGCGCCGGCAGCGTGACGCCGATGCAATTGACGCAGGCGTACGCCGTCTTCTCCAACGGCGGCTATCTCGTGCAGCCGCGCCTGATCGCCCGGATCGTGCAGCGCGGTGACCAGGAGCGCTACACATCGACCGGAGACATCGAGCGCAAACAGATCATCTCCCCACGCAACGCGTTCATCATGGACTCGCTGCTTCGCGATGTGGTTCGGAAAGGCACCGGTCGCGCGGCGGCCCGTATCGACAAGGCCGACGCTGCCGGCAAGACGGGGACCTCGAACGATGCCAGGGACGCATGGTTCGCCGGATACGCGACGGGGCTGGCGACCACCGTATGGGTAGGCCATGACCAGTTCCGCAGCCTCGGGGCGGTCACGGGTGGGACGCTTGCACTGCCGATCTGGACGGACTTCATGCGCCACGCCACGGCTGACCGCGCCCCGATCAGCAGAGCGTTGCCGGACGATGTTGTCGAGGAAAACGGCGACTACATCTACCGCGAGTATCGCTCGTCCGCCTGCGTGAGCGATTCCCACGCATTCATCCGGACGGGACACCGCTGCGCATCCGAGCCCGCGCCTGTCCCGACACGCGAGCAGCAACGCGAGCACGAGCAGATCCTGGAGTGGTTCCGGCAAGACGCCGATAACGTGTGACGCCTCGGGCGCGATTGCTGCAAGGCTTATAATTCAGCGCCTGCGATACGTCTTGGAAGCCGCAAAATGCCCATTTCGATCATGGTCCTGGATGACCACGAAATTGTTCATCAGGGAATCGTCCGGGTACTGCAGCAGAACTCTGCATTCGCAATCCTCGGGACATTCACCCGCAGCAGGGATTTCGTGCAGGCGCTCAGGAACAAGGCCCCGGATCTTGTGATCATCGACTATGCGCTGGAGCCTTCGGATGCGGACGGCATCGGCGTTATCCGAATGATCCGGCGACAGTATCCGGGCATCAAGATCCTCGTTCTATCCGCCCATGACAGCCCCGTCACCATCGCCCTGGCAATGAAGGCGGGGGCCGATGGGTACTGCATCAAGAACGGCTCGATTGCCGAAATCACGGCGGCTATCGCCAAGATACTCCGGGGGGCAAGCCATATCCCAGCCCAGGTTGCTTCGCTTTCCGTGTTCGGCAAGGAGCAGGGTGAAGGCGCAACGGGATCGGGGGACCTCACCGCCGCGCTGACCGAGAAGGAACGCGAGGTGCTCAGGTGCTTTCTGGACGGGATGACGGTCAACGAGATCGCCGCGAAATTCTCGCGCAGCAAGAAGACGGTGAGCGGCCACAAGCAGTCGGCGCTCCGCAAGCTGGGTATCCGCTCCGACAACGATCTGTTCAAGGTGCGCCATCTTATCTGACCCACGCCCAGCGACTTGCCCGCAACCCAAGACGAAGATATCGATGTCGGCACCGAATCCCCACGCATCATGAAACGGGCACTGCTCCTGATCCTGGCTGTCCTGGCCGGCTTCGTTCCGTATGCCCGCGCCATGGCGCAAAGCCCCTGGGGAGCTGCGGAGGAAGCATGGCTGAAGGAGCACCATGTCCTGCGTATCGCGGTGGACCCCTACTGGCAACCGCTCGAATATGTCGAGAAAGGAACCGCTCACGGGCTCAGCATCGCCTATATCCATGCCATTGCCGATCGGCTTGGCATGACGGTGCAATTGGTGCCCACGAAGTCATGGTCGGAATCCGTGCGCAAGCTTCTGGATGGCGAGGTGGACGTGCTACCTGCCGTGCCTGACTTCCAGTTGCCCAAGTCCGCTGGAACACGGATTGCGCTGACACGTCCCTACTACGTCGGCACAACACTGGTTGTTGCAAAGGCGCGGGACAAGAACTACTTCGATTTGTCGAGCCTGGGCTGCATTACCGTAGCCGTCAAGGAAGGCGGCGCCTATCACCAATGGTTCGAAGGGCACCCGTTGTCTTGCACGCGGATACTCCCGGAGCCGAGCGACAGCATGGCATTGGCGGCGGTTCGCGACGGCAAGGCTGCCGCCGCCGTCGGGCCGAGCGCGGTACTGCATCCGCTCATCCGGCTGCAGTACGACAAAACGCTTCATATCGCGGGGACCATCGCCGAGCTGCCTCTGGTGCTGCGCATGGCCGTCCGCCAGGATTTCGCGCCGCTGCTCTCCCTGATGAATCAGGCGCTGGCTTCGTTCAGCGCCGGGGAAACCGACCAGCTCTATCAGAACTGGCTAGAGGGCGCGGATTATCTTCAGCCATCGCTCAAGGCACTCTGGCACTACTACGGCACCACGATTGTGCTTTTCTTGATCGTCCTGATTTCACTGGGCGTTTCCGTCTACCAGGCGATGCGTGCCCGCGCCAATGCCTTGAAGAGCGAGAAGGTGAAATCCGAGTTCCTGGCCATCATGAGCCATGAGATACGGACGCCCATTAGTGCGGTCGTGGGCGCGCTGGAGTTACTCGATCGGGAAGACAACAGCACGCCAAGACGAGAACTTCTTCATCGGGCTCGGGAAAGCGCCGACTCCTTGCTCGCGGTACTCAATAACGTCCTGGATTATTCAAGCATCAGTACCGGCAAGATCCTCGTGAAGCCCTCGGCACTGCGTGTGAACGATCTCGTCCGCTCGGTGCTCAATGGCTTCGAGGCCATCGCCGATCGCAAGGGCATTGCGCTCCAGCTGAATGACCAGTCTGGCGGTCACATCATCAATCTGGACGGTAATCGCATACGCCAGGTGCTGGGCAATCTCGTGGCAAATGCGATCAAGTTCACCGAGCAGGGTGCCGTCACGGTCGACGTCCGGCTGTCCCGGTCAGAGCGCTCGTCGGAACGCGTCACGCTGGCGATCCGCGTGAGCGACACCGGCATCGGCATCGCGCCAGAGGATCAACCAAGGCTGTTTCAGCCCTTCAGCCAGGTGGGGAACGCCCGTCAACGCCAAACGGGTAGCAGTGGCCTTGGCCTCTCCATCTGCAAGAAGCTCGTGGAAGCCATGGGGGGAAGCATCTCGATCTGGAGCACCCTCGGGCAGGGTACGACGGTCGAGTTCTCGCTGGAAACGACGATTGCCGACACACACGACGAAACCGCCTTGCCCCCCTCGCCACAGGTGGCAGCAAGCGTCTCCGGGGCGATTCTGGTCGTCGAAGACACGCCGGCCAACCAGTTGGTGCTCATGGAGCAGTTGCGCGCGCTTGGGTATGGCCCGGTGCTTGCCGAATCCGGCGCCCGGGCCATCGACCTGTTCTCGACCCGATCGTTTGCCGCCATTCTGCTGGACCTTCACTTGCCGGACGTCGACGGCTTCACGGTCGCAAAGCAAATGCGCGCGCGGGAGGACGCGACGCATTCGCAAGCCACACCAATCATCGCCGTGACGGCCGAAGCCGGGCCGGAGCAGGCATTGCGTTCGCTGGATGCGGGCATCGATTGCGTTCTCGCCAAACCGATCAATCTGCAGGGATTGCAGGAAACATTGCACCTGTGGATTCCGGAATGCCACGCGGCTGGCGCCATCGGGGCGACTTCTCCCGACGCACTCAACGCACTCGACGCCAGCCATTCCGGCCATTTGGAACGTACCAAGTCCATGGCGGAATACGCGCTGCTCGAACTTGCGGCCCTCGATGCCGCCGCGCGGGCGCGAGACACTGTCATGGCCAGACATCATCTCCATCGCCTAAAGGGGACACTGCTCCAGTCCTCGCAGCTCACAAACCTGGCTGAGAACATCCCGTCCATCGAGGCCAGCCTCGACAAGAACGTCAACTGGGATGGCATCGTCGCGAGCCTTCAGCACTTTCGATCCGAAATTCTCAGACAGTCAGCAGATGACGCTTGATGCTGGCAAGCGCTGCTGATCGCCCTCTTCCGGTCTCCACCTCGACATCCGGCTAGCGCGGCGCGCTTGCGGACACCGAACTATCCAGATCGCGCGGACAACGACTGCGAGCGATTGCCCACCGACGGGATCGGCAAGCGCCACCGAGAGTTACTTCCACATCACTAAATGTGACCTTGCCCCTGTTCCACGA
>NZ_DDCI01000004.1:0-58051 GCF_002335265.1 Cupriavidus sp. UBA2010 | reverse complement strand
ATTCGTTTTGCGGGGGCAAGCTCACAATGGTTGGACACGGTGCAGACGGCTGCCCCTCGACTGTTTTATCACTGGCAAGTAACCGAGCAACAGGTTGGATAACGGGAGCCGTATGACGCGAGAGTGTCACGTACGGTTCTGCGAGCGGCTACGGGGGCAGTTCCTGTGGCCGACTCACCACTTCGGCAGTGCGACCTGAAAGTCGCATGGGTTTCTGTTCCGCAGGTTAACGCCCGACGGAACCGATTGTTCCACCACTCGTTCCCTACCCAGACAGGCGCGGCCGGTAACAGCTGGGTCTGAAGCCCTGGGGACAATGTAACCGCCGATTTTCGGTAGGTCGAACCGTGAGGCCAGACTGAATCTGCCAGCATCAAGGCGGAGAGGTGCTAGGGATGAACGGGTACGGCTAACACACGTGAACCTCATATAAACGTCGTCAAAATAGCCAAGCCAAAGATGCTGACAGGCTTGAACCAAAAGGTAAGCGGACAGGCAGGGGGTCTTACCGATACCCCCTCGTGGATGTGGTGCCGCCGGCGAAATCGAGGAGCCCGACCCGTTCGGAAATCCATGTGGAACAGGGTAAGCCCGTAGCGCTGCCGGTTTCGGCAGGTGAGCTGTAAAGCAAGCTGTTGGTGCTGCGGGTAAAGGAATGTGGAAAAAGCGAAGGTCGCCCTGTAATGGGGCGAATACAGGTTGAAAGATCATCTGGCGCGAAAGCGAGCAGACTTCCACAAGGTCTTCCATGGCGAAACAACCTGATCAATCGTTGTACGGAGGAAAGCAGATGGTAGTGCTCACATCCCATGCACAAGCACCGGCGGGCACTGGTGCATCTTCGAACTTCGAGTCGGTCTGGCCCCTATCCTGGTGCCAAATCGAATCGCAAGTGAAACGACTCCAGGTACGTATCGCCAAGGCAACACGAGAAGGCAGATGGGGCAAGGTGCAAGCCTTGCAGCGGCTGCTGACTCGCTCGTACCGCGGCAAGATGTTGGCCGTTAAGCGAGTGACGGAGAATAGAGGCAAGAGAACACCGGGAGTTGATGGCAAGATCTGGTCAACCCCTGTGGCCAAATCGAAGGGAGTGAAAGCGTTACAGCATCGGGGCTATTGCCCTCAACCGCTGAGACGTATCTACATACCCAAAAGCAATGGCAAGAAGCGCCCGCTGGGAATTCCAACGATGCGGGATCGCGCAATGCAGGCACTGTGGAAACTGGCACTTGAGCCGGTTGCAGAAACGCGTGCGGATCCAAATTCGTATGGATTTCGGCCGCAGCGATCCACGGCCGATGCAATCGCACATTGCTTCAATGCACTGGCGAAACGCAGTTCGGCGCAATGGGTACTTGAGGGCGACATTCGAGGCTGTTTTGACAATATCAGCCACGATTGGCTGCTCGCCAACGTACCCATGGATAAAGCGGTTCTGCGTAAGTGGCTTCGAGCCGGGTATGTCGATCAGGGAGCCTTGTTCGCAACGGAGGCAGGAACCCCGCAAGGGGGAATCATCTCCCCGATACTTGCGAATTGGACGTTGGATGGGCTGGAACATGTTGTCCACACAAGCGTGGCTTCGACGAACCGAAAGCGACAGCCATTCAAGATACACGTCGTAAGATATGCCGATGACTTCATCATCACGGGAACTTCGAAGGCTATCCTGCAAAGTCAGGTTCGACCTGCAATTGAGGCATTCCTGAAAGAGCGAGGCTTGGAACTCTCTGATGAAAAGACTCACATCACGCATATCTCGCAAGGCTTCGATTTTCTGGGCCAGAACGTACGTAAGTACGCTGGCAAGCTACTCATCACTCCGGCTCGCAAGAGTGTGAAAGCGCTTCTGGATAAGGTCCGGGAAATCACAAACGGAAACAAGGCGGCGATGCAAGCAAACCTGATTCAGGTCCTGAACCCGGTAATCCGGGGGTGGGCCATGTATCATCGTCATGTTGTCGCTGCCAAGCGTTTCGCGTGGATCGACCATCAGATTTGGCGAGTGTTATGGCGCTGGGCTGTCCGCCGGCATGCCATGAAAAGTGCCCATTGGGTAAAACAACGATACTTTCGTGTAGTGGGTCAACGGCACTGGATTTTCGCCAGCAAGGAAAAAGTACGTGGCATGAGTCAACCCGCTTGGCTTTTTGCCGCAGCCAGTGTTTCGATTGTTCGGCATATCAAAATATGCAGTGCAGCGAACCCGTTCGATCCGGCATGGACGTCTTACCTTGAGCGCCGAAGAGCGCATTGTCAGGTAGCCCGGTCTCACTCAGGCTGCTGGAAGGCTTGAGCCGTATGAGGGGTGACTCTCAAGTACGGTTCTTAGGGGAGGCAGGAGTGGTAACACTCCTGCTTTACCCGACTGAAGGCGCACATCGGTGTCGATGATGAGTCGGGCTTGGTGCACAGCGTGGTGGGCACGGCGGCCAACGTGGCCGATGTCACCCAGGTCGATAAGCTGCTGCACGGCGATGAGAACATGGTCGGTGCCGACGCGGGTTACACCGGCGTCGAGAAACGCCCTGAACATGAAGGCCGGGAGGTCATCTGGCAGATCGCCGCCCGCCGTAGTACTTACAAGAAGCTTGATAAGCGCAGTGCTTTGTACAAAGCCAAGCGCAAGATTGAGAAGGCCAAGGCTCAGGTACGAGCCAAGGTCGAGCATCCGTTCCGGGTGATCAAGCGCCAGTTCGGTTATGTGAAGGTGCGCTTCCGTGGTCTGGCGAAGAACACGGCGCAACTGGTGACGCTGTTCGCGCTGTCGAACCTGTGGATGGCGCGCCGACATTTACTGGCGAATGCAGGAGAGGTGCGCCTGTAATGTGGGAAATGGCTGCCGCGAGGTGCTCGCGGCGGCTAAAAACACAGAAATAGGCGGGTGATCTGAGCGTTTTTGATCGATTTGCCGCTTTTAAAATCGGCAGGGGCTGAAGTCAGCCAGAAATACACAACTACTTCAGACCATCCCTAGTAGTCGCCCTGGGCGCGGGCCTGGAGTCCGACGCGCCAGTCCTGGTCAAGCTGGTCGTCGGTGCCGAGTTGAGAGATGTCCTTTTCTACCGGTCGGGGACCATGCACCTCGGGGAGCATTTGAAAGTGTCCGTTCGAAGGCATACAATCGAGAGTCTACATGCAAGCTACAGCGCCGCCACGGTGACACCACGCCGGATGCGGTCAGCAGACCGGGAGGTGTTACTTGAAATGCACAACCGATATGCCCGCCAGTGTCATCACGACACTCACCTACCTGGTCAAGCACGATGCGAAGCCCTATGTGCATACCGAGGCTCTGACCGGCGACAGTGAACCGCATTACTTTGCCGAGCAGGAGGAGCGCGAGGTCACGATACACAGCGGTCGTCCGTTGGCAGACAGCCTTTCTCTGGACAAGCAGGGGTTCGAATTCCATCGGCGGGATACGGTGGTCGACGACCTCTACGACGATACCTCAGTGGAAAACGTCTACTATGAAGAGGTCAAGGCCTTGATCAAGGAGTTGACGGGCGCGAGCCGGGTCATCATCTTCGACCACACCAGGCGCAGCGACGCCGAGGGGCGGGATGTTCGCGGCCCAGCCAGCCGTGTGCATAATGACTACACAGAGCACTCGGGGCCTGAACGTATCCGCGACGCGCTGGGCATGGATCAGGCCGCCACACTGGCAGCGGTGCCGGTGGCCCAGATCAACCTCTGGCGCCCGATGAGCGGGCCCGTTAAGCGCTCGCCGCTGGCCGTGCTGGACGCCTCGACGCTCGACCCCAATGACCTGCTGGCCACCGACCTGGTCTATCCGGATCGTATCGGTGAGATCTACCACCTGGCCTACAATCCGCACCAGCGCTGGTACTATTTTCCGGACATGCTCCGTGACGAAGTCTTGCTGATCAAGGGGTATGACTCGCGTCACGACGGCCGAGCCCGCTTCACGCCCCATACCGCCTTCCGGGACCCAAATACGCCGCCGGGAGCCCCACCGCGCGAGAGTATCGAAGTTCGCACCCTGGCCTTCTTTGATTAAGTTTTTGCCACCTGGCGGATAGCTGATCCACCCATGACTGCAGAGCCCTCGGCTACGGTGTGGGTGATGCCAAACCGATGTCGCTCTCTAGGGACACGCTGATCGATTACGGGTTCCGTTTGCCTTCATCGAAGAACAACCGGCCATTGAACTTTGACGAGTTCGAGAAGGTCAAGCCTCAGACCATCTTTGTTTCCGCTACTCCGGGCGACTACGAGCTGAGGGTGTCGAAAGGCAGGGTTGTCGAACAGGTTATCAGGCCAACGGGACTGCTTGACCCCAAGGTTGAAGTGCGGAAAGCGGATGGATACATAGATGACCTGCTTGCCGAAATATCGAAGTGCGTGAAGAGAAAGAATCGAGTGCTTGTGACTACGCTGACGAAGGTCAGTGCAGAAGAGCTAACGGATTTCTTGACGGACAACGGGATTCGAGCGCGCTACATGCATTCGGACATAAAAGCGGAGGATCGTGTTGAGATCATCAATGGCCTGCGCGCAGGAGAGTTCGATGTTTTGATTGGGATTAGTCTTTTGCGCGAAGGGCTGGATATTCCAGAGGCATCATTGGTTGCCATTCTCGATGCAGACCGTGCAGGGTTCTTGCGTTCGGCCCATGCGCTCATTCAGATGATCGGTCGAGTCGCTCGGAATGAAAACGGCAAGGCGATCTTGTACGCCGACGCGGTGACGCCGGCGATGAAGCAGGCGATCGATGAGACCAATAGGCGCAGGCAGCTTCAAATTGCCTTTAACGAGGAAAATGGGATTTCTCCAGCCTCGTCTGTGCGAAAACTAGCAGGGGAAGAGACGAATACGGAGGAGCCCACCGTTCATTCCGAGGCTTTCTGCGAGAACTTGTCCGACCTTTGCGATCAGATCACTGCCAAGGAACAGCAGCTACTCGAATTTACCGATACCGGTGACGAGCAGCGCGTCGAAGACATTCGTCGTCAGTTGGATGGGTTGTACCGGCAATTCATTTACATCTAATCGTTCGCCGGCATTGGGTTGCATGGCCGACCGATCTGCATCTGGGGCAAGCGGGCAGACGGTCGGCTCATCATTCAACCGGAGGGGTGAGCCGCCGAGGCTCAGTGCCCCGCTTTCCAAGATGTGTGCCCTACAGCGTCTTGCGAGGAGTCAGGGCAAAGCTGGCAACGATCCCACGGCGAGCAGCATTTCATCAAATACCGCTCGAACCCGTCCTGGAATGGGGCCACGCTGAGGCCGATAGACGTACAACCCCCATGCCGGAGGTTCTTCGTTCTCCAGCACTCGCACCAGCTTCCCGTTGGCAATGTAGGGGGCAGCCATGTAGTCCGCCAGTTGCGCGAAGGCGATTCCGGCCAACGCTGCCCCCATTTCGATGTCGGCATTGTCAGCGACGAGAGTGGGTGCGGTAGGTGTCCACTGGCGTCCCGCCTTGAAGTGCCAAGGCTAGGGGCGGCCGGTATTGATATCCAAGGCCACGGTAACTGGCAGGCTGCTTAGCGCATCGATGTTTGCAGGTACGCCCACTTTCTTGATCAGGCGCGGAGCGGCAACGATGGGGAGTCTCATGTCGGCGGCCTTGCGTGCGACGAAGCGGCTATCGCGCATGAATCCGACCCTGATCCCGACGTCAATCCCTTCGTCAACCGTATTGCTGATGCGATCGGACAGGCGCACATCCAGCGTGATGCCGGGATGACGCGCGGCCACGCGCTCCAGTGCCGGTAGCACCGCTCTGGTGCCCAAGCTGTGCGGTGCGGTGATGCGAACCGTGCCGGACAGAGAGGCCTGCTGGTCGGAGCTAGGCGTTCGCCACAGATCCTCGAACCGCTCCAATGCGGGGCGCACTTGGTCTAGCAGCCCTTCGCCGAAGGCGGTGATGCGCACCTGGCGCGTGCTTCGATGAAACAACACCTCGCCGTAGTGTTGCTCCAGTTGCTGGATGGCACGGGTTACACCTTGCGGAGAAGTCCCCAGCCGGACGGCCGCATCGCCAAAACTGCTGCTTTCGGCCGCCACCCGAAAGATGCGCAGTAGTTCCATTTCTTTGTTCATGACGCACGCCTCATGGCCGGTTTCGCTGCTCGTTAATTGTTCCAGATTGTGGAATTATAAAATCGCAACAATTCCATATACAAGGAGAGCGCGGTTGCCCAGACTGACAACACCCCGGAATGCTCCGCTCCGAACAACCCAACAAGGAACGCGAATGAACGCTGCGACTCTCATCACTGCCTACTACGACGCCTTCAACCGCGGCGACCGCGAGGCCATGCTGTCAATGTTGACCGATGACGTCGCGCACGACTTGAACCAGGGCGCTCGTGAGGTCGGTCGCGAAGCCTTCCGCGCCTTCCTGCAGCGCATGGACCGCTGCTATGGCGAGCAACTGCGCGGGATCGTGGTGATGGTCAGCGCCGACGGCCTGCGTGCAGGCGCGGAGTACGTGGTGCATGGCGAATACAAGGTGACGGACGACGGGCTGCCGGAAGCCCAGGGCCAGCGCTACGTGCTGCCGGGCGGCGCGTTCTTCGAGATCCGCGATGGCAAGATCGCTCGTGTCACCAACTACTACAACCTCGGCGACTGGATCGCACAGGTTGGAGGGGACGCCTGAAATGACCAGCGACGTGCAGGTGCTGGTTCGTCGTGGCCCGGACATTGCCGAATGGTTCGATGCCGTGGCAGGCCTGCGGGCGAGCGTCTTCCGCAGCTTTCCTTACCTGTACGAGGGCGACACCGAATACGAGAAGCACTACCTCGCCATGTACGCCCGTTCGGCAGACAGCCTGCTGGTACTCGCGCTCGCTGATGATGTGGTCGTGGGTGCGTCCACGGGGTTGCCGCTCGGCGATGCGGAGCCGGCCTTCCATGTGCCGTTCGCCGATCGAGGAATCCCGGTGGAGGCAGTGTTTTACTGTGGCGAATCAGTCCTGCTCCCGGCCTTCCGGGGCCTTGGCCTGGGCCATCGCTTCTTTGACGAGCGCGAAGCGCATGCCCGTTCGTTGGGCGGCATGCAGTGGGCATCGTTCGCGTCGGTGGATCGTGCAGACGACGATCTCCGGCGTCCTTCCAACTACCGCAGTAATGACCCCTTCTGGACCCGTCGCGGCTACGTGCGGCAGTCGGACATGAAGGTTACGCTGCCCTGGAAGCAGGTGGGTGAGCCGAGCGAAACCGAGCAGACGCTCACGATGTGGCTGCACTCCCTGGAGAACGCGAAATGAAAGTAGCAGTTGCGAAATACTCAGTGGGTCAGCCCGCGGGCTTCGAGGCATTTGCTGCGCGGCAGCGGCTGGTTCTGGAGGAGGCGCGCCGTGGCGGGGCGGAACTGGCCGTGTTGCCCGAGTATCTATCCCTCGAACTGGCTGCAACGTTCGAGCCTGGCATCCGCCATGATTTCAACGCCTCTCTGGCCGCGCTGCAGGCCTTGCAGCCTGCGTGGCTGGCACTGTATGCCGACCTGTCGCGCGAGTTGTGCATGACCATTCAGGCCGGTACGTTTTTGACCCAGGTTGGATTGGACCGCTACCGCAACCGGGCTTGGTGGTTTGCGCCTGACGGCACACGCGACTACCAAGACAAATTGCAGTTGACGGGGTTCGAGAAAGACGCCGGCGTCATCGAGGGTGGCGACGAACTGAAGGTGTTCGATTTGAAAGGCGTGCGTGCCGGCATCGCTGTTTGCTATGACAGTGAGTTTCCATTGCCCGTGCGAGCCCAGCGAGAGGCGGGAGTGCGCCTGCTGCTGGTCCCGAGCTGTACCGACACCCAAGCAGGTGCAACCCGGGTCCGTGTGGGCTGCATGGCGCGGGCACTGGAGAACCGAATGTTCATCGCGCAGGCCGTGACGACCGGAGCTGCTGACTGGAGCCCGGCGCTGGACACGAATACTGGCGAGGCCACGATCTATGCACCCATGGATCGCGGATTCCCGGAGGATGGCATTCTCGCGACGACTTGCGGCACGCAGACATGGGCGATTGCTGATCTGGACGTTGAAGCCCTCGAACGAAACCAGGAACAGGCCCAGGTTGCGGTCGATCGTGACTGGGACGGCCAGATGTTGCCTGCACTGAGGAAGGCTCGGTACTCGGGTCGTCAGGTCGCCTAGCCGGTCTCATCTTGATAGCTTCAGCTCGATGAGTTGGCTTAGATAGGCCATATCTATCTGCGCATAGATTTTTCCAGTTTGACCGGTTTTGAACTTGCCCCGATGCTGTCGATACATGCAAGAAATATTCATTGATTTGAATGTTTTGCGCTTCTTGGGAACAAATCTGTACTAGCCTGTAATAGTGCTCGAAGAGCACAGAATTTGTGGCGAAGTTCGGCCGCATATACTATGGTGGAGTATTGTATAATGCGGCGGTGTACCCAAGTAGAGAGGTGTTCGATGCCACACAGCCCGGAAGAAAAGAAGCAAGCCCTGACGCGCATCCGGCGCATCAAAGGTCAGGTAGCGACTCTTGAGCAAGCGCTCGATGCAGGTGCGGAATGCCCTGCAATTCTTCAGCAGCTTGCGGCCGTTCGTGGGGCAGTCAACGGATTGATGGCAACCGTTCTGGAGAGCTATCTGCGGGAAGAGTTTCCCAGTAGCGAAATCAGGAGCGATTCGCAGAACAAGTCCATTGACGAGACCATCTCTATCGTCCGCTCCTATCTGCGGTAGAGGCACCAGGGTGCCCTCGGTGAGGGCAAATTTAGTTAGCTAGTAAAGGAAGCGACATCATGAAATCACGTGCAGCAGTTGCCTTCGGGCCAGGAAAGCCGCTGGAAATCGTCGAGATCGACGTCGAGCCGCCGCGCAAGGGCGAGGTGCTCATCAAGATCACGAACACCGGCGTTTGCCATACCGACGCCTTCACCCTGTCGGGCGACGACCCCGAAGGTCTCTTCCCGGTCGTGCTGGGTCATGAAGGTGCGGGTATCGTCGTGGAGGTGGGTGAAGGTGTGACCAGCGTGAAGCCTGGCGATCACGTCATTCCCCTCTATACCGCCGAGTGCGGCGAGTGCCTGTTCTGCAAGTCCGGCAAGACCAACCTGTGTGTCGCGGTGCGCGCCACCCAGGGCAAGGGCGTGATGCCCGATGGCACCACCCGCTTCAGCTACAACGGCCAGCCGATCTACCACTACATGGGCTGCTCGACCTTCAGCGAATACACGGTGGTGGCCGAAGTCTCGCTGGCCAAGATCAACCCGGACGCCAATCCCGAGCATGTCTGCCTGCTGGGTTGCGGTGTGACCACCGGCATCGGCGCTGTTCACAACACGGCCAAGGTTCAGCCGGGTGACTCTGTGGCCATCTTCGGCCTCGGCGGCATCGGGCTCGCTGCGATTCAGGGGGCACGCCAGGCCAAGGCAGGTCGCATCATCGCCATCGACACCAATCCAGCGAAGTTCGAGCTGGCTCGTACCTTCGGCGCGACCGAATGCCTCAACCCGAAGGACTTCGACAAGCCGATTCACGAGGTTCTCATCGAGATGACCGGTTGGGGTGTCGATCACACCTTCGAGTGCATCGGCAACGTCAACGTGATGCGCTCGGCACTAGAAGCAGCACATCGTGGCTGGGGCCAGTCGATCGTCATCGGCGTGGCTGGTGCAGGCAAGGAAATTTCGACGCGCCCGTTCCAGTTGATCACCGGTCGCACCTGGAAGGGCTCGGCTTTCGGCGGGGTCAAGGGCCGCACTCAACTTCCCGGCATGGTGGAGGACGCAATGAAAGGCGAGATCGATCTCGCCCCGTTCGTCACCCACACCATGGGCCTCGACGACATCAACAAGGCCTTCGACCTGATGCATGAAGGCAAGTCGATTCGCACGGTGATCCACTACTGACCGCCCACTACCCATTCAACACCAACCACCAAGGAAATTAATCATGTCCACTCCTGTCATTTCTGGCGATGGCATCTTTTCGCACATTTTTATCGGCGCTGCCGACCTTCAGAAGTCGGTCGCGTTCTACGACGCCGCTCTGGGTGCTCTTGGCATCAAGAACCTCGGTCCTTTCAACAACGGATGGGTACTTTTCGGTCGCGAAAAGCCGGCTTTCATCATCGCCCGTCCGGGCAATGGTGAAGCGCCCTCCAGCAACGGCGTGACGATCGGCTTTGCGGCCGCCACTCCCGCCGAAGTGGATGCCTTCCATGCTGCCGGCCTTGCCGCAGGCGGCACCGACGAGGGCCAGCCTGGCGCACGTGGTCACCTGCCGGGTGCCTATGCGGCCTACCTGCGTGATCCGGCGGGCAACAAGGTCTGCTCGTACACCTTCGTCTGAAAGCAAGGAAGCTGAGGGCGTTCTGAAAGGGCCAGCACAAGCCTCTATACGGCGAGCCTATTAGACGGACCGTGTAGAGCGGTGCCTGCTCATGAAGATCGGCCCGCAGCCATGTGCGAAACGCATGGCTGCGGGCATTTGCTTTGAAGCGTGTTTTTCAACCAATGAGAAATGAGGTCGTTATGCAAGAGCCGGCCAACATCAATGCGACGACCGTACAACCCGCCCCGACCGCCACCGTGTACGGCATGCCGGCCTATGCCGATCGTGCTGCGGCCGTGGGTGAAGTGCATGCGCGCCCGCATCTGTTGATTCAGGCCCCCCGCGGCATATTGCAGCTCGCTTTCATGACCGAAGGCGATCAGGCCAGGGATCAGATGGCGATGAGTGAGTTGTCTCATCGCTTCGGCGTTGCCGAGCCCGACCACGCTACGCCGCTTCACGGCATGACATGGGATGAGGGAGACCTGCACTGTGAAAAGCACACCGAGTTCTCAACGTATCTCTGGTGCGCTTCGCTGGATTCCGAGACGGGAGAGCCGTGCGGCGAAAATCCGTTCAAGCATGGATTTGTTCCTCCCGGCCCGGTCGTATCCGGCATCCGTTTGAGACTTCTTCCATGGACGCCGGAAACGGAGAAGGAGGCCGATCGCTTCGATCCTGCCAGCCTGTGCTACTCGCTGGTGGAGAACGGCTCTGCCGCCATCCTCACCGACTTCCGACAGGATGAGGATGGCCTGACGCAGATCCTCGTCCTTGCCCGCGATTTGACCCCGGCGCGGGCGGGTGCGCTGGCTCAACGTCTGCTGGAGATCGAGACCTACCGTACCTTGGCGTTGCTGTCCTTGCCGTTGACGCGGTCGATGACGTCGGAGCTGCGGCGCATGGAGTCGCGCCTTGCGGCGATCACCGACGAGATGTGTACGAGCTTGGTGGAACGGCGCGACAGCGACGTGCTGCTGTCCGAATTGACCGGCCTGGCTGCCGAACTGGAAGCTGGCGTTGCGGCGAATCTCTATCGCTTCGGCGCCAGTCGTGCCTACTACGAGATCGTCGAGGAAAGGCTGGCAGCGCTTTCGGAAGAGGCCGTATCCGGGTACTGCACCTGGGCGGATTTCCTGCAGCGTCGCATCGCTCCCGCCATGCGGACATGCCAATCCGTAAAGGAGCGCCAGACCAAGCTCTCCGACAAGCTGACCCGGGCCATCGCGTTGCTGCGTTCCTGGATCGACGTCGAGCTTGAACGCCAGAACCGCGATCTGCTTGCGTCGATGAACAACCGGGCCAAGATGCAATTGCGCCTTCAGCAAACCGTCGAAGGCCTGTCGGTCGCGGCAATTTCTTATTACGTCGTGAGTCTTCTCGGCTATTTGCTCAAGGGCATTCCGATGGTTCACGACAGCGTGGCGCCGGTGATGGCGGTTCTGGTGCCTGCGGTGATGCTGACGATCTGGTGGATCGTGCGCAGGATCAGACACGCCCACGGCGACACGGCAGCGGAAGAGAAATCTTCCTGACGAGCTGCCGTCCTGGCGCGCGAGAGCTGCGCCGTTCCTTTGAACATAGGAGAACTACATGGAACGCATCGAACATCACGCCAGCTTTGATGGTTGGCAGGACGTTTATCAGCATGAATCCACGACGCTCGGTTGCACGATGAAGGTCGGCGTCTATCTGCCTCCGCAGGCACAGCACGGCAAGGTGCCGGTGCTGTACTGGCTTTCAGGCCTCACCTGCACCGAGCAGAACTTCATCACCAAGGCCGCCGTCCAGCGCTACGCGGCCGAACATGGCATTGCCGTCGTCGCGCCCGATAGCAGTGCTCGCGGCGAAGGCGTTGCCGACGATCCTGCCTATGACCTCGGACAGGGGGCGGGTTTCTACGTCAACGCCACACAGGAACCCTGGGCTGCGAATCATCGGATGTACGACTACGTCGTGCAGGAATTGCCGGCGCTGATCGAGGCCCACTTTCCCGTGACAGCGGAGCGGAGCATCAGCGGCCATTCCATGGGAGGACACGGCGCTCTGGTCATCGCCCTGCGCAACCCGGGCCGTTATCGAAGCGTCTCGGCCTTCTCGCCCATCGTCGCCCCCACCCAGGTTCCCTGGGGGCACAAGGCCTTCGAGGCGTACCTGGGCAGCGATCGGGAAGTGTGGAAGCAGTACGACACCGTGGAGCTGATTCGCACCGTGCAGGAGCGTTTGCCGTTGCTGGTTGATCAGGGCTTGGGCGACGAGTTCCTGGAGAGCCAGCTTCAGCCCGACCTGCTGCGCAAAGCCTGCGACGAGACGGGGCACCCGCTCACGTTGAATCTGCGCCCAGGCTACGACCACAGCTACTACTTCATTGCCAGCTTCATTGGCGAGCATATGGCACACCACGCATCGGCGCTGAAACGCTGAGAGAGGAGATCAGGTCATGACAAAGACCTCCAAAAACCGACATCACGTCGTCATTATCGGAGCGGGCTTCGGCGGGATCGAGGTTGCCAACCAGCTTGCTGGTGTCGAGGTCGATGTGACGATCATCGATCGGCGCAATCATCACCTGTTCCAACCCTTGCTTTACCAGGTCGCAGGTGCGTCACTTTCGACATCCGAGATCGCCTGGCCTATTCGCTATCTCTTCCGAAATCGCCCGGAAGTGAACACCTTGATGGCGGAAGTGGAAGGTATCGACCAGGACGCGCGTCAGGTCATTCTCAACAATGGAATGCGGCAAACCTACGACACGCTCGTGCTCGCGACAGGTGCTACCCATGCCTACTTCGGACACGACGAATGGGGGGCTTTCGCGCCGGGGTTGAAGACGCTGGAAGATGCCACGACCATTCGGGGCCGAATCCTCGCGGCTTTCGAGGAAGCTGAGCGCACGAGCGATCCTCAGCAGCGTGCCGCGCTGCAGACGTTCGTCATCATCGGTGGTGGTCCCACCGGGGTTGAATTGGCCGGAACCATCGCCGAGCTGGCACGAGACACGCTGGCGCGTGACTTCCGCTCGATCGACCCGAGCACATCGCGGGTTGTACTGATCGAGGCTGGCCCGCGTCTGTTGTCGGTCTTTCCAGAGGATCTTTCGGCCTATACGCGCCAGGCACTCGAAAAACTCGGGGTCGAGGTCGTGCTGGGTACTCCGGTCACCGAATGCTCGGCCGACGGCGTGGTGTATGGCGGCAAGCCCCTTTCGGCCAAGACCATCGTCTGGGCCGCCGGAGTCCAGGCGTCTCCCGCGGCTCGCTGGTTGGGCGCTGCGTCTGATCGTGCTGGTCGAGTGGTCGTTGGCCCTGACCTGACGGTGGCCGGTCGCCCGGAGGTCTTCGCCATCGGCGATACAGCCTCGTGCACCATGGCCGATGGGAAGCCCGTGCCGGGCATCGCCCCGGCCGCCAAACAGCAAGGGAAGTACGTCGCTAACCTGATTGGACGGCGTTTGAAGGGCAAGCCCGCTGACGGGCCTTTCAAATACCGGCATCAGGGGAACCTGGCCACCATCGGCCGCAGCCTGGCGGTGATTGACATGGGGCGGGTGAAGCTGCGTGGTGCCTTTGCGTGGTGGATCTGGAAGCTGGCGCACATCTACTTTCTGATCGGCACGCGAAATCGTCTCAGTGTCGCTTTGAGCTGGGTATGGAACCACAGCATCGGCTACCGCGGCTCTCGCATCATCATGCATGCGATTGCCGACAAAGAGCCCACGGCGTTGGATAAATCCGGCTCTCTGGATTGAGGTGCCCACCTTATCGGAACGTCAACTATCAGAAATGCCAGGGAGAGGAACTTGACCGATCTATTCACGACAAAGCCCAAGCCTCCCTTGGCCGAACTCCTGCGGCCCAAGACGCTGGACGAATTCGTCGGGCAACGGCACTTGCTCGGCCCCGGCAAGCCGCTGCGTCTCGCGTTCGAGGCGGGCAAGTTGCACTCGTTCATCCTCTGGGGGCCGCCAGGCGTGGGCAAGACCACCCTAGGGCGCCTGGCCGCCAGTGCGACCGACAGCCGATTCATCGCCATCTCGGCCGTGCTGGCCGGGGTGAAGGACATCCGGCAAGCCATCGACGAGGCCCAGGCCGAACTGGACAACCATGGTCGATCGACGGTGCTTTTCGTCGATGAGATCCATCGCTTCAACAAGGCGCAGCAGGATGCCCTGCTGCCCCATGTCGAGTCGGGGCTCCTGACCCTGGTGGGGGGGACGACCGAGCATCCGGGGTTGGCGGTCAATTCCGCACTGCTCTCGCGCGCGCAGGTCTATACCCTCGAACCGCTGTCCAGCGACGAACTGAACCAACTCTACGAACGCGCACTGCCGCATCTCCAGGGCGTCACGTTGGACGCGGACGCGCTGGATCTGCTCAAGGGCTTTGCCGATGGCGATGGCAGGCGCTTCCTCAATCTGCTTGAGCAGGTGACGAATGCGGCGTCGGGCGCTGGCAAGACCGTGGTCGATGGCCAGTCCGCCAAGCTGTCCACCAGTCCATCGCTGCGCAGGTTCGACAAGGGCGGTGACGAGTTCTACTGGCAGCTCTCAGCCTTCCACAAGTCGCTACGGGGCTCCGACCCTGATGCGGCCCTGTATTGGCTGGCCCGCATCCTTGACGGTAGCGGCGACGTCAGCCAGGTGACCCGCCGCATGGTGGTAGTGGCCAGCGAAGACATCGGCAATGCCGACCCGCAGGCGCTGCAACTGGCGCTCAATGCCGCGCTGGCTTATGAGAGGCTGGGTTCCCCCGAAGGCGAAATACCGATTGCCCACGCGGCGACCTACCTTGCTGCCGCCCCCAAGTCGAACGCTGCCTATGCCGCCTGGAACAAGGCGAAGACCTTCGTCAAGAACAGCGGCTCCCTGCCTGTGCCTCTCCATCTTCGCAATGCGCCGACGAAGCTGATGCAGCAGATGGGGTATCACGAAGGCTACCGCTACGCTCCTGACGAGCCCAACGGCTACGCCGCTGGGCAAAGCTACTTTCCCGAGGGCGTGGCGCGGCCGGGCTGGTATCAGCCAACGGACAGAGGTGTTGAGCGCAGGCTGGGAGAATGGCTTACTTGGCTGCGCTCGCTGGATGATGGGACGCTGCCAGAGGCGGACGCCTGACCGGTCGCCTCCGAAACCTGCCCATCGTGATCTCACAAACTACAGGATAAGCACATGCCAGCCTCTTCTTTTGGTGAGTCCTCGGCGCATATCAGACGGAGACGCGTTGCCCACTATCTACGCACGGAGTCTGGCGCTGCGGTGCTGCTGGTGATCGTCACGGTTGTGGCGCTCGTGTGGGCGAACTCGCCGCTATCTAACGCCTATTTCGAGTTGTGGCACCTAGACGTCGGGTTCAACTTCGGGCCACTGCGCCTACACATGGATCTGCATCACTGGGTCAACGACGGCCTGATGGTCGTCTTCTTCTTCCTGATCGGACTGGAGGTGCGTCAGGAGTTCGCCCACGGATCGCTCCGTGACCGCAGCCGTGCCCGCCTCGCCCTGATCGCGGGGGTCACGGGAGTCGTGCTTCCCGCGCTGGTGTATGTCCTGATCGTGAAACTAGCCGGAAGTGAGGGCCTGCACGGGTGGGGTGCGGTGGTCGGCACCGATACGGCGTTCATGCTGGGCACCTTGGCGATCGTCGGCCCGCGGCTATCGGGTCAGTTGCGCGTGTTCCTGCTCACCCTGACCGTGGTCGATGACTTCCTCGCAGTGTCCATCATCGGCATCGTCTATAGCGAGGAGATCCGGATCGTCCCGTTGCTTATCGCCCTCGCCAGCCTCGTTGGATTGTGGTTGTTGGGGCGCACCCGCCAGTGGCGGGCGACGCCGTATGTGTTGATCGTGATCGTGCTGTGGTTCGCAACCGTGTATTCCGGCATCCATGCCTCCCTCGCCGGGATGGCCGCGGGGCTGCTGATCCCCGCCTATGCGACGCAACGTCACGGGGTCGTTGCGGCAAGACAGTTGTTCCGTGACTTCTGGCAGTCGCCGAGTGCCGCATCGGCCCGCGCGGTGGACTGCGGGCTGTCCCGGGGTATCTCGGTGAACGAGCGATTGCACGAGTTCCTGCGGCTGCCGACGGCGCTGCTGATCGTGCCGATCTTCGCCTTGGCGAACGCCGGGGTGGACGTGCGTGGCGGGCTGCTCGCCGAGGCCTTTGGCTCGCCAGTCACGTGGGGCGTCATCGCAGGGCTCGTGCTCGGCAAGCTCTTGGGCATCGGGCTCACCACGCTCGTCGCCGTCCGTCTCGGCCTGGGCCGGCTGCCCGAGGGCGTCGGGGTGGGGAGCGTGTTCGGTGGGGCGGCGCTGTCCGGGATCGGCTTCACCGTGTCGCTGCTGATCATCGGGCTCGCGTTCGGCACGACCTCCGACCTGGGCCGCCAGGCGACGGTCGGCGTGCTCGTGTCGATGGTGTTCGCCACGTTGCTCGGGTGGCTGATCTTCAAGGTCGCCGCCCAGCGGTGGGGTGAGAAGACCGCTGACCTGCCGATGGTGCTTGAGCCGCCGGTCGATCCGGAGATCGATCACATCCGCGGGCCGGAGGACGCCCAGCTCACACTCGTCGAGTACGTGGACTTCGAGTGCGCGTACTGTGCGCACGCCACCGGTTCGTGGGACGATCTTCGCGCCCACTTCGGTGACGACCTGCGGTATGTGGTGCGCCATCTGCCGCACCACCCGCACGGGCCGATTGCCGCGCGGGCGTCCGAGGCAGCGGCGAACCAGGGGATGTTCTGGCCGTGGCTGGACTTCGTGTTCACCCGTCAGCATGCGCTGGAGCGCGAGCATCTGATCGGCTACGCCGCCGAGCTTGGGCTCGACGTCGAACGGTTCATCGCGGATCTCGACAGCCCTGCGGTGATCGAGCGTGTCGAGCGCGACCTCGCCAGTGCGGTCGCCAGCGGTGCGCACGCCACGCCGACGTTCTTCGTCGAGGGTCGTCGTCTGCGCGGCAGCTACGACGCCCGCACTGTCACCGCAGTGCTCGAAGCCAGCCGCCGCGGCACCCGAACTCAGGAAGTCCCGTCCTGAGCGGGACGAACTACAGGATAAAAACTTGCCAAACAATTCTTTCGGTGAATCCTCTTGTACCGCTGCGGCCAGCGGCATGGTGGAAGTGCGCGGTGCGCGCGAGAACAACCTCAAGGAGGTGGACGTCTCCATCCCGCGTAACGCGCTGGTGGTGTTCTCGGGTGTCTCCGGCTCCGGCAAGTCCTCGCTGGCCTTCGGCACCATCTATGCCGAGGCCCAGCGACGCTACTTCGAGTCGGTGGCCCCCTATGCGCGGCGACTGATCGAGCAGGCCGGCGTGCCGGACGTCGATGCGATCGACGGCCTGCCGCCGGCGGTGGCGCTGCAGCAGCAGCGGGGCTCCAGCAACGCGCGTTCCTCCGTGGGCAGTGTGACCACCTTGTCCAGCCTGGTGCGGATGATGTATTCGCGCGCCGGCGCCTATCCGGCCAACCAGCCGATGCTGTACGCCGAGGATTTTTCGCCCAACACGCCGCAGGGAGCGTGCCCGACCTGCTACGGCCTGGGCCATGTGTACGAGGTGACCGAGGCCATCATGGTGCCCGATCCCTCCCTGAGCATCCGCGAGCGGGCGATCGCCTCCTGGCCCCCCGCCTGGCAAGGCCAGAACCTGCGCGACATCCTGGTCAGCATGGGCTACGACGTTGACCGACCGTGGAAGGACCTGCCGAAGAAGGATCGCGACTGGATTCTGTTCACCGAGGAAACACCGACGGTGCCGGTGTACGCCGGCTTCACGCCCGCCGAAACCCGCGCCGCGCTCAAGCGCAAGATGGAGCCGAGCTACATGGGCACCTTCACCGGCGCCAGGCGCTACGTGCTGCACACCTTTGCCAACACCCAGAGCGCGTTGATGAGAAAGCGCGTGTCCCGGTTCATGGAGGGCAAACCGTGCCCCACCTGCCACGGCAAGCGGCTCAAGCCCGAGGCGCTGTCGGTCACCTTCGCCGGCGTGGACATCGGCGCGTTCATGCAGATGCCGCTGGACCAGTTGGCGGCCTTGCTCGAACCCATCGCCCAGGGCGATTTCCGCGCCCATGCAGCGGGGGCGGCTACGGACAAGGAAGCGACCCGACGCGACCGTGCCGAACGCGCGGCCTCCGGCCGCGCCGTCCATGCGGTATCGCCCGACGTGCGCCGCACCTCGGCGCTATCGGAAGAAAAGCGCCTCGCCGCGCAGCGCCTGGCCGGTGGCGTGATGGCACGCCTGCGCCAACTGCGTGGGCTGGGCCTGGGCTACCTGACGCTGGACCGGGCCACGCCGACGCTTTCGGCCGGCGAGTTGCAGCGCCTGCGGCTGGCCACGCAATTGAGTTCCCTGCTGTTCGGTGTCGTGTACGTGCTCGACGAGCCCTCCGCGGGCCTGCACCCCTCCGATAGCCAGGCCCTGTACGACGCGCTCGACCGGCTGCGCGACGCCGGCAACTCGGTGTTCGTGGTGGAGCACGACTTGGACCTGATGCGCCGCGCGCAATGGCTGGTGGATGTCGGGCCGGATGCTGGGGAGCGTGGCGGCCGCGTGCTCTACAGCGGCGAGCCGGATGGCCTGCGCAAGATTGCCGAATCGCGTACTGCACGCTACCTGTTCGATGAGATCCCCGCGCCGGGAAGCCGGGCACGCGAAGCGACCGGCTGGCTGGAGCTGCAGGACATTCACCGCCACAACCTGCATGGCGTGAATGCGCGCATTCCGCTGGGCGTGCTGACGGCCGTCACCGGCATCTCCGGCTCGGGCAAGTCCAGCCTCGTCGCGCAGGCCCTGCCGGAGCTGGTGCTGCTGCACCTGGGCCACGAGCCGGAAGACGATGTAGCCGAAAGCGCCACCAGCGAAGGGCCGGCAGTGATCGAAGCGACCGGCGGCCATCTGGCGGGCGACGTGGACGCCGTACAGCGTCTGGTGCAGGTGGACCAGAAACCGATCGGGCGCACGCCGCGGTCGAACCTGGCCACCTACACGGGCCTGTTCGACCATGTGCGCAAGCTGTTCGCTGCCACGCCCGATGCTCGACGCCGCCGCTATGATGCCGGACGGTTCTCGTTCAACGTCGCCAAGGGGCGCTGCGAGACTTGCGAGGGCGAGGGTTTCGTTAGCGTGGAACTGCTGTTCATGCCCAGCGTGTACGCGCCGTGCCCGACCTGCCATGGCGCGCGCTACAACGAGGCCACGCTGAAGGTGCAGTGGAACGGGCGCAACATCGCCGAGGTGCTGCAGATGACCGTGGACGAGGCCAGCGAATTCTTCGCGGGTGAAGACGCGGTGGCAAGGCCCCTGCAACTGCTGCGCGACATCGGACTGGGCTATCTGCGCCTGGGACAACCAGCCACTGAGCTTTCCGGTGGCGAGGCGCAGCGCATCAAGCTGGCGACCGAGCTTCAGCGCAGCCAGCGCGGCCGAAGCCTGTACGTGCTCGACGAGCCGACTACCGGGCTGCATGCGTCGGACGCCGACCGGCTGCTGGTGCAGTTGCAGCGCCTGGTCGATGCCGGCAATACCGTAGTGATGATCGAACACGATATGCGCGCGGTGGCCCAGGCCGATTGGGTGATCGACGTGGGGCCTGGTGCAGGCGCTGCCGGCGGCAGCATCGTGGTGGCGGGCTCCCCTCAGCAGGTGGCCCGAACGTCTGGCAGCAGAACCGCTCCGTTCCTTGCACAGGAGTTGGCGCGGGCCGAGTAGCTCAGTTCGCCAAATGTTGCCAATTTTCGCGGGGCATTGATCGTCGCCACACGACGGTGGCGATCAATGCCCGAATCGCGTCATCCTTCCTGAGTCAGAGCAAGATAGGGATTGTTGGGCGGTATTTCGGCGAGTGCCAAGGACCCATCTTCGAGGAGGTAGCCATGCAGTCGGCGGGACTTCCTCGGGCCCGTGACTTCACAGGTCCAAATGTTCAGGCCATTGGGCTGCTTTCGATGTAGCTGCAGCTTCTCGAAGCGCTTCTGCACCCACTGCCAATCCTGTTGATTCTCCTGCTTGGCGAGTGCGGCCACTTCGGGATGCTCCTGCGCATAGCGTTGGAACACACCCGGGCTGACCAGGTAGGCCGTCTCATTCACCGTATGCACGAGTGCCTTCGCGTCGTTGATGATGAGCCGTCGTGAGGCGATTCCCTGCTTCAGCCAAACCATGAACTGTTCCCCGGATGGCTTCGTTGCCGATGACCCAGGCGTAGGCGCGGGTGCAGGTGCAGGCGATGGAATGGACGTCGCGGCTGTTGCTGGCGCGGGGGTGTGGAGGAACTCCTCGGCATCCTGGCCAACGCCGGCCGACTCACCCAAGCCCACCATCGCGAGCAAATCCTCCATGACGTCGGGCACGGGCTGGGCTGCGGGCGGTGAAACGATGGTGGTGCTGTCGCCCTCCCAAATCGGAGGCTCTTGACCTCCCTGCGCTGGGTTCACCGAGACGGTAGGCGCGGGAGCCGACATGCAGGCGTCGTTTTCCGCGGGCGTCGCGTCGATCTCTACCGTGCCCGCGAAAGGTGCTGGTCGCTCGCCAGACTCCCAGATCAGCGCGGGAGCGAGACGCAACAGGGTGAACGAATGGGACCAGCCGGTCGTGCTGGTCACGGTCGCGCGCCAGACCGCTTTGCCGTCCGAGGTGGGCTGGAGCATGCCGTGGTCTTGCAGCACGTTGAACACGGCGGTGTTGTTCGCAGGAATGCCATCGATCCCCTGAGACAGGAGGTGTGCGCGCAGTTTGTCCGAAACCGTCTTGCTCACCAGCCACAAACCATCCTCGGTGAGCCAGCCATCGGAGGCTTCCGGCTGGTTCAGCTTCAACTCTTCCTTGAGCAGATAACGCAGCCCGTCGAGCAGCTTGCGTTGCAGTGCGTGCTTGGGTGCTGCCATGACGCGGGCCGGATCACCACCCAGCTCCTGAGCCACAGAAGCGCGATCAGCCTGCACGACAAGCTCGCCCAGGACCCCGGCATGCTCGTACTGTCCGGCCAAGACGTAGAGCAGCGGGGCCCATAGCGCCGGGTAGCCACTGAGCCAGTCCAAGACGTGCCGATCGAGCAGTTGGCGGTAGAGCAGACCTGTTGCAGCACTATGCAAGCGGTATTCACGATCCTCACGATAGCGGAAGCGGTACGGCTGGAGCAGCGGCCCGTGCCAGGGATGCCAGGTGTTGCCGTCGGCGAGTTCGACGTGCAGATCGACAGCGATCTTGCCGATGTCGTGCAGTAGTGCCGCGTAGGCGACGGCGGCGGTCCAGGCCTCGGACTGCGCCGCCTGGTCCTCGGGGCTGGCACCGATGGGCAGCAGATGGGACTGGCGCAGCTTCAGGCTGTAGGCGACGATTTCCAGGCCGTGGTCGAGCATGCCGCCCGGGTAAGCGTGATGGTGGCTTTCGGAAGCGGGAAATTGCTGGACCAGCTCGGCATATCGTTCCAGCGGCGTGCGGTACAGGGTGACGAACTGCTTGCGCGAGAGGGAGGTGCGCTGCCAGATGTATTCCAGCAGCTTCTGCCGGCGCGGCGTGGCCAGCAGCGATGCGGCCGACTCGGGCCGCAGCAGCCCTTTCGGGAGATCGAGGGCGGGCGCTGGCGACGGAGCGGCAGCGACCGGAGGTCGTTTCCGCTGGAACAGAAAGAGCATGCGGGTGTCCTGGTGGTGGGCCGAGCGGGGGGCCTTTTCGCCTTTTCGAGGTAGGGCCTTTCCCCTTGCACCCCATTCCCTTGCCCTTTCGGCCCTTTAGCCTTTAACCATTTGGGTATAGGGCGTGGGGCATTGACCGTCCACGGCCAATGCGAGGTTCGGCGGGCCGGATTGATGCGTGAAGGCTTGGTGTTCCCGCCCTACGATGGGCCGATTCTTGGACTCGGGAGGACGCCATGAGACCCCATATTGACATGGTAAGGAATATTCCTTACCATCAGGGCATCGCTATTAGGAGAACGGCCATGCCTGCCATTCATGAAGTTGCCACGCTGACCTCCAAAGGCCAGATCACGCTGCCCAAGCCCATCCGGCAGGCGCTCGGTGTCGATGCCGGCGGCAAGGTTGCGTTCGACCTGCGTGACGGAGAAGTCGTCGTGACCCGTGCCGACGCCGAGCACGAGGACCCCGCCATCGGTGCGTTCCTGAGTCTGCTGGCCCGCGACATCGAGGCGGGCCGGAACGTCCATGGTCTGCCCGAGGATCTAACTCGCGCCATGCTGGAGCAAGCGGGTCACGGCGTGAAGCTGGACGAGGAAATCGACGGCGAAGTGGAACTCTGATGCAACGGCATGGCTGGGCATTGCTGTTCCACGACTGTGTGATCGAGCAGTTGCAGAAGCTGCACGCAGCCGCACGGCGCGCGCAGGAGAACGACCCGGAGGGCTTCGAGTCCAACGCCAACGTCAAGCTCTTCCGGGCCTTGAACCAGTTGATATTAGATGTGGTGCCCGGTGATCCGGCACGCGACGAGTACCGCCAGGGCAACACCCTGGGGCTGGCCCACCGGCACTGGCGAAGGGCCAAGATCGGAAGGCGGTTCCGGTTGTTCTTCCGGTACGACTCGAAGGCCAAGGTCATCGTGTACGCCTGGGTCAATGATGAGCAGACCTTGCGGTCTTCGGGGAGCAAGTCAGATCCCTATGCCGTGTTCGAGAAAATGCTCGGACGTGGAAATCCACCAGACGATTGGAACGTATTGGTGCAGGCAAGCAAGCAGGATTGGAGCAAACTGGAATAGGCATTCCTCATGTAGCAGGAGACGACCATGAACACGACAACCCGCATCAGCACCGCAGAACGCCTCGGCCGCAGCGTTGGCCGTGGATGGCGCGCCTATGCGCGCGGCGAGCGAAGGTTGTCGTGTTGGCTCGCCTCCAAGGGGATGCCGCTTGCCGGGGCCACCGTGCTCGTATGGGTAGTGAAGCTGGTCGCGCTGGGATTGCTGTTCTACGCCGCGTTCTGGCTGGCGTTGGTGCTTCTGGTTGGGGTTGCCGCAGCATGGACGGCCAGCAATTCGACGGTCAATGATGATCGCTGGACGCAACCGGACGAACTGCGAAACGGCGAGGCAGGCTTTGGCCTGTATTCGTCCAGCGGTCAGCGGATCGACCCGCACGACCCGAACGATCCGTTCAACGACTGAAATGGGCGACCGATCAAAGCACCTTGCCGGTAACCTTGTTTACGCCTGATCCCGCGCTGTCGCGTGCTTCCTTGGAACCGACAGCCAGGTTCTGAGCGATTACCCCGGCTTTTACTCCGACCCACCCAAGCGCTGCCACCCAGAAAGTCGGCAGGACCAAGAACATCGTGCCGGTGACGAACATCAAAAGCATGTCGCCGAAGGCATTGTTCAGCCCCACCAGCGGGTCGAAGTTGGTATGCGGCCGGTTCCAGCCAAAGCCCCACCCGTAGAGCGCATCGAGGATGGTGCTGTCGATCCAGCGTGCGAGCTGAAACCAGAAGTCCGTGAAGAACAGCGCGAACTGGACGGTGCTGACGGTGACGACCATCTTCAGGTCATAGGTGCCCACGACCAGCACTAGCGGAATGCAGATCACGAGCGCCATCTTGAGCAGCGCGAGCACCATGGGCAGTGCTTGGCGCACTACGTCCATTGCCGGGAAGGCGGCGAGAGCCCCAACCGCCAAGCCAACATCGCTGGTGGCACGGTTGACGACATTGGGCAATGTCTTGTCGATCTGACCGCCGTAGTCCGTATAGACGCTGCCTTGGTTCAATTTCTGCTGCCGCGGTGACGCGATGGCGCGGATCACGGAGTCGTCCACCTCGGCCCGGCTCAGGAATCCAGCCCAGCCCGCCAGGCGATTCAGCAGGCTTGGGTCCACTTGCCCCAGCAGCCGCGCGCGCAGTCCGTTACTGCCGTCGGACCACCACTGCCTGCAGGTCGGGTAGCCGCCACCATTGGCAACCTGCGCAAGCCCAGCGTCGCGGGTGTCGTCATAGGGCCATGCCTCGCGCGCCGTGCTAGAGCGGTAGCTGTCGTAGTAACCGCCCGTGTCCGTGAAAAACCTCGAACCGATCCAGGTCACATCGTTCATCTGCGTTTCGTCCAGCTCCGGCCGCGCCATGAACAATTTGGCGCGAGCCGGTCCATAGCAATCGTGCGTGAAATCCGCCACTTCTTGGGCCAGCACCGGGTCGTCGATGCGTGTGGCATCGATCTCCATCCGCATCTGCCGCAGATCCGTGCCGCACGGGATCGCAGCCACCGAGGCGCTCGTGACGGCGCGCGAAAGCGCGTGCATGAAAGCCCACCAGACCGGAACCTTCGCCGACTGGTTGTTGATGGTGCTGAAGGACTGCGACCAGCCAGTTTGCGCGGGCTGCGGCACGCTGACCTGGCACTGCGCCGAGCGCGAGCTGTCGTACTGGATAGTGCTGAGGTCGACGTCGATGAACGGAATGCCGGCGAACATCACGACCACGATGGCCACAAATACTCGGTTCTCGATGCGCGCCGCCGAGAGCACGCCCTTGTTGCCTTCGTCGGCGCCCTCCGCTCTGGCCTTGAGCCATTCCTGGATGACGATCGCCACAAAGGGCAGCGCAAACACCCCGCTGGACACCAGCACGGCCCAGATGCCGTTGTTGACGATCCAGGACACGAGGGTGAGGTAGTACTCCAGGTAGTCGGTCGTGAAAAGCGTCATTGCCTCGATCTCCCCTCAAGCGGCCTGCATCAACAGGCTGGCTTCGAGCGCCACAATGGCAAGGACGCCGGCGACCTCTGCGCGGATCAGCCGACGTCGCGCCTGCGTGCTGTCTTCGCGGGCCAGCAGCCGACGGCGCATCCAGACCCATCCATAGGCCGTACCGCCGTACAGGCACAGTCGCCAGATGAAGAAATACCCTGCGGACGCCGCCAGCCACCGCTCCCAGGCCGCGACACTGCCGACCAGGTAGATGCCCGCGACGTTGGCCCCTACGGCGGCGGCCACGACCAGCACAAGCCATAGCAGGGTTTTCGCCGCGTGCCGGCTGAACAGCCAGCGTAGTGGACGCCAAGTCATGCGAGCCTCGCTCATGGCCGACCTCCCGGATTGCCCTTCTGGAGTTGGTCGAGACGGTCGGGCACCGGATCGCCCTCGTAGATGCCGCGCGAACCCGAAGCGCGCGTGCTATGGCGCTGAATGATGGCCATCGGCGAGTTGTTGGCCAGCTCGCGGCGCAGTTCCAGTTCCGTTTTGAGGTTCTGGATCTCGCGGTCGAGCGTATCGCTCTCCTTGTTCACGGCCTCCACCGCAAGCTCGTTGGCCGCGACGTTGGGCTCTTTCTTGCCCGTGAGCAGCGTGCGCTGTAGCAACAGCGCCTTCTCCAGCACGGAGGACAGCGCGACCTCGGACGCCAGGCGCTGCGACAGCAGGTGCTGGTCCGGCTCGTCACGCAGCGCCTCGATCACGCCGCGGGTGATGGGCAGCGATGCACTGCCAGCCTCGCGCAGGTTCTCGGGCGTCGTGTTCTTCGCCTTGGACACCAGATCCTGGAGCGCCTGCAGCTTGGCGTCGTATTCTTCTTGGATCAACGGCGTCAGCCCTACGCCGGGCGTCGTCTCGGTCTTGGTGCAGGCATCGCAAGTGCGCTGTTCCTTCTCGCCGAGTACGCGCGTGGCCCACTCGACGGCGGCCTGCGGCGAGGTCCAGGTCTGGCACGAGAGACTGCTGCAACTGGTCGGTGCGATGGACGATGTATCGGTCACGCCGCGGCCGTTGACCAGGTTGTAGCCGGCGCGGGTGACATCGCCGACGACCTTGATCGCGGGCTGGCCGGAGCCTCCCGCGTTGCTGCCCCCGACCCACGGCACACCGTCATTGCCGCGGCGCGTCTCGGCCTGCTCGACGGCCGAGACCGCATCCGTGCTCGACACCGCATCGCGCAGCGCCAAGCCTTCTGCCATCTGGCTCCAGCCGAGCTGCCCGCCCGCCGTCTCGGCCATCCTCTCCGCCATGGCACGGCACGTCAGCTTGGAGCGGTCGAAATCGAGCCGTGCCTGCAACACGCCATTGGTGAGCAGGTTGTAGAGGCCGGGATCGGCCCGCTGAATGATCAGTGCCGGCAACGACGCCACCGCGCTGGTGGCGCTTTGGATCACCGATGACATGATTTGCTGGAAGCCGTTGGTGACGCCGTTGAGCTGATTCTTCAACGTGGTCTGGATGCTCATGTCACCGCAGATCAAGTTGCTGTTCCAGCCCACGCCGACCCCGAGAGAGCGCATGCCAGCCGCACGTCCCATCGACACGGCGTTTCCGCCGCCGATCGAGTACATGACGTCATCGCCGATGACACTGCCGCCGGTCTGGTAGCCCAGTTGGCTCCAGGCCACACCGCTCGTCAGCGCGAGCGCACCGGCCACCGCCATGACGATCCTCGTGCGACGTACCCGGCGGGAGAACGGATTGAATGCAGGACGGAACTTCATGGCACCACCTCAGAGGAAATCGACGCTGCCGAGAAACACCTGGCCCCGGCGTTCGCAGCACGCATAGGGCCGCCACAGCGCCCAGGCGTAATCGCCTTGCCGGGCCTGTGTCAGGGCGCCGCTGCGCGGGAAGACCGAGCAGGACGAGGACAGGACTGGCGTGAGTTCCTGCCACTTGCCCGTCGAGGCATCGCTCTCCATGAGCGCGCCAGCCGGCCAGTAGCCATCGCGGGAGTTGGCGAGCAGCGGCTGATAAACGTGGATCTGTCCCCGGCGCGTGACGACATCGCCTGCGCGCTGGGCCACCACTGCACTGGCCTTGTGGTCGTCGGTCTGGTGCAGGAAACCCCCGCGGGGATACACGTTGCCCCAGAGGTTCATCGTGGTGCGTGCACCGACCTCACGCATGCCGGGAATTAGCGCCTCCGGGTAGGCCATCTCGGGCACGTTGTAGCGCCAGGCCAGCGTGTCCAGGGTGCCGAGCAAGTACGGCATGAACGCCGTGCCCGCACCCTCGCAGAAGTAGCCCGAGGACGACACGAACTGGTTGAACACCTCGACGCCCGGGTGCCCGATGACGTCCGCGTTCTTGAACTTGGCGAGGTTGTTTTCGTGGTCCTCGTTCGTCGTTCCGTCCCCGCCGGTTTGGGCGGATGGGTTGGGCGTGCTCATCGGCCGGACTTCGATCCAGGGGTTTTCGCCGGTGTTGCTGTAGCTGGAGACGATCGCATCGGGGATGTAGTGGCGGACCTTGATGGACGTGCGTACCGTACAGCCCGTCCAGGTGCAGTAGAGCCAGTAGCAGATCCCGACGACGCGGTATTCGAGGCAGTCTGGCGATGCCACCGAGCCGACGATGGTTGCGGTGTTGAGCGCGTAGCTGCCCGTGGCGCTGAGCAGCAGAACGGACGCCACGCCAGCACGCAGGCGGCGCATCAGGTCGAATGGGCGGGTCACGGCTGGGCCCTCCAGTGCTGCTCGATGCGAGCGACTGCGCGGGCCACATCCGGTTCGCCATAGACGACGTAGCGTTGATCCACCACGACGGCCGGGATGCTGGTGATGCCCAGGCTCCACGCGTCGGTGACGCCCTGGTAGGCGGAAGCGATGCGGCGTTGGAGATCGGTGCCGCCGCTGTTCAGTCGGCGCTTGACGATGGCGGTCGCCTGCTCGGGTTCGGCGGGCAGTTCCGCAGAAAGCTCCGCTTCGATCCGGTGCGCTTCGTCCAGCTCGATCAGCCGCTCGCCGCCCATGGTCTTGACCGGATGGCGGCTGTCGGTGATGACCAGCACATCGGCAGCGAATGTGGCCGGACTAAAGACACCCAAGGACACCGGCAGTGCAACGGCCAGGCCAAGGGCTCGCCAGCTTGGCGCGAACCTGGGAAAAGATGCTGGCATGACACGTGCCCCGGAAGTTGATCAGGGCCATAGTCAAACGCCGAATCCGGTGCAGCCCCCACAAACAATGCGCATCGCGGACACCCCGCATACCTGCTTGCTTCGGGGCAAGGAAGAAACGGAGGCCGAAGCCCCCGTTGTGATCAATGAACGATGCGCTACAGCAAGCTGTGCTCCGCGAAGGAGTACGGAATCCCCTGGCCAACGATGATGTGATCCAGTACCCGAACATCGATCAGCGCCAGCGCTGCCTGCAGTTGCTGGGTCAGCGCACGATCGGCGCTCGACGGCTCAGTGACACCCGAGGGGTGCTGGTGCGCGAAGACCACTGCGGCGGCTTTCAGCTCCAATACACGCTGCACGACGACACGGGGATAGACCGCAGTCGAATTGATCGTGCCCCTGAACATCGGCTCGTAGGCCAACACTTGGTGCATGCTGTCCAGGAAAACGATTGCGAATACCTCGTTGGGCTCAGCGACCAGTTTTAGACGCAGGTAGTCCCGCACGGCGGCCGGTCGGCTGAGGCACGGTCCGACTTTGAAGATCCGTCTCTCCAGCAGCGCGATAGCCTGCTGGATGATCCAGTCCTCACGCTGGGCTGCGACAGCGGAAAGCGACTCCACGCAGGAGTCATTGACGACGAGAGACATGGCGAACCTCCGGATGATGAGATCAGAGGGCGCACGCCCTGGGAGGGCAAGCCCTCCTGGGGATGAGAACAACGGAACAAGGTGCATCCACCACCACGCAGAGGTGATTGTTCGCGGCCAGGATGCGGAGCGAACGGGGAGCGGTCAGCGCAGAAGACTGCGCCGTAGCCTCAAGGACCGCGGGCTACCTGGGCATGTCGCCGACAACGTCGGCAGGCATTTCGGTGGCGGGTGTGGCGGGTGGTTCATCAGCGGACAGCATGTCCATGGCCGACAGCAAGGCATCGCCTTCGATCGGTCCCTGCAGCAGGATGGACTGACCCGTCTGGCGATCGAGCAGGCGCAGCGACGGCGTGGCCGTCACGCCGCTTTTCGTGGCTTCCGCGGCCTGGGCGCGGATGGCCGCGTCGACCCGCTCGCTTGCCATGCACTGCTCGACGGCCGGCGTCGATTCGGGGTAGCGCAGGCCATCGGGCAGTCCCAGGCCGTCGCTGCGCGTGTGGGCATAGACCCACTCGACGGCTCGCCAGAAGGCAGCATGCCCGCCGGCTTCGGCGACGCACTCGACCAGACGCGCCTCGGCCAACGCGGCCGGCTCGTGCGCAGCCAGCGGCTGGTGATGCCATTGCAGGGTCACGTCGGCGTTGCTGCCGACCCAGCGCTTGAGCTGCGGGAAGTACTCCCGGCAGAACGGACATTCCAGATCGGCATAGAGCGTCAGTGTGAAACGGCCCTCGGGGTTGCCCATTTTCCAGGGCGGCCCGGCCATCTGCGCCGTGCTAGCCGGCGTGGGCGACTGCGATGAGGATTCGCCGGGCGACCGGGACACGAGCCAGATCAGCAGCAGCGCGACCAGCGCAGCAGTCAAGGCCCAAGGCCAGCGGGGCCGCCTGTGGCGACGGCGGAACGCCTGGACTTGTATCGGAATGGAAGGACGCTTCTGCTCCATGGTGTTCTCCGGCTTACGACAGTTCCAAGGCCGGCGACTCGATGCCGCGTGCCTGGTCGATCTTCTCGGCGACCTTGAAAGCTGCTTCCAGCTCGGTGCAGCCGTATTGCTGCATGAGCTGGTAGCGCTCTGCCTTCTCTTCGGGTTCGGTTTGCGCGAGCGCGAGGTAGAGACTTGGCGGCACGGCGCGGAACAGCACTTCCATGCTCTTGGAGAGGATGACGCCCTCGGTGAATTTCCCCGCCTCTTTGCGCGCCGAAAGCATCAGCGCTTTCTGCGCGGGCGAGAGTTCGCGGAACCGGGCGATCTTCTCTACCTCGTCCGGCGGCATCGACAGGCAGATCCACCACTCGATCATGTTGAGCATGGGTTCCGCGGCGCGCGGCAGATCGTCGATATTCTGCGTCGCGAGCCAAAACCAGGCACCCAACTTGCGCCACATCTTCGTGATCTTCACGACGTAGGGCGCGAGCAGCGGGTTCTTGGTGATGATGTGCCCTTCATCGGTCACGTTGACGATCGGGCGGCCCAGGTACTGGTCGCGCTCGGCGATGTTGTTCACCGTGCTGATCAGGCTGATGTAGGCGATGGAAAGCTGCGCGTTGTAGCCTTCGCGGGCATAGGTCGCCAGATCGACCAGGGTGATGTCGGCCTCGGGCCACGGC
The DNA here is from genome assembly GCF_002335265.1 of Cupriavidus sp. UBA2010. Taxonomy (NCBI): domain Bacteria; kingdom Pseudomonadati; phylum Pseudomonadota; class Betaproteobacteria; order Burkholderiales; family Burkholderiaceae; genus Cupriavidus; species Cupriavidus sp. UBA2010. The sequence goes on along the minus strand of NZ_DDCI01000004.1, from coordinate 27,681 downwards.
GTGCCGTCGCGGTCGAACATTTCGCCATCGGTGCCTTGACAGAACATGTCCATGGCATCTGCCATCTCCAGCAGCCGCACGCGCCGCATCTCTGGCAGCGTTGGGTCCTGGCCGCGCTCGCGCAGCGCGTTGCGCACGTCGCGCGTGAGCACCGTGCGCTTCTCGGCCACGCAATGCTCGGCGGCGTCGAGGATGCACTGGCGGATCAGCGAGCGGTCGGCCCGCGTCATCCGCGCTTCTTCCTTGTCTTCGCCGCCCGTGATCATCAGCCGCGCTGTGATCTCCAGTTCGCCCAGCACGTCGCGCTGCTCGTCCGCTTCCATGGCCGAGGCATCGGGGGGCAGGTCTTCGTCCAGCGCGTCGGCATCGAGCGTCTGTACGTCGCTGGGCGTTTCGATCAGCCGGCGTGCGTCGGCGAACGGCGCCAGGCTGATGCCCGATCCGGGGGCCAGCTTGACCCGGTTCACGGTCAGGCCCAGGCGCCTGGCGAAGTCGCTGAACAGGCCGAAGCTGTTGCCGGCTTCCACGATGAAAAGCCGCGGCCGGTAGATGGCCGTCACCTGGTTCAGCAGGTTGTTGAGCGTGGCGGACTTCCCCGAGCCGGTGGGGCCAAATAGAAACAGATGGGCATTCATCTGCCGATCCAACCTGTTCAAGGGGTCGAACGTAATCGGGCCGCCGCCGCGATTGAACATCGTGATGCCGGGATGCCCCGTGCCCTGGGCGCGGCCCCATACTGGCGACAGGTTCGCCGCGTGCTGGGCGAACATCAGTTGCGTGTACCACCGGCGCCGGTCCTTGCCGGGGTTGTAGCAGCACGGCAGCCAGCGCAGGTAGCTGTTGAGCGGCGCCACCTCGTCGTCCTCGCGCACCGGCTGCAGGCCGGCGTTGAGCATCACGTTCGCGAGGTCCAGGCCGCGCCGATCCAGTTCCGCCTCGTCGCGCCCGCGTAGGTAGAACGCCAGAGTGCCCCGGTAGAGCTTGTGCGCGCTGCCGATCAGGGAGCGGGCTTCATGCACGTCCTTGAGCGTCTGCTCCGACGCCAGCGTCTCGCCCACAGCTTTCTTCGCCAGATGGTTGAGGTCCGATTCGAGGACGTCCTGCGGCGTGGCCACCATGGTGAGACACATCAAGGTGTCCTCGGGCATCTGGTCGAACAGCGTGTTGATCGCGTCCCCCTTGCGGGTCTCGCCGGTCAGGTGCCCGGTGCCGGGCGGCATGCGCAGCCGGTCGGTGATCAGCACGCGGTGCGGCATGCCGTCGAAGTACCAGGCCCCTTGCGCCACGTCCGAGCGCGGCTGCCCAAAGAACAGCCGCTGGCTGAAATCCCGCCCGCTCGCCAGCTCGATCTCGCCGGCCTCGCTTTCCTCGGTACTGTCCGGATAGCGCGCCAGCGCATAGAAGCGTTCGCGGTCCTCGACCCCAGGGCCGAGCAGCGTGGGACGCGGGTTAAACCACCGCAGTAGCCAGTCATGGACGTCGGCCGCGACCATGCGCCGGGCCTGGATGCCGGCGTTCGCCAGCCCGCCACACAGGCGATCACAGACGATGCCCAGCATCTGCTCGGGCGTCTGGCCGCGGCGGCTCGCCTGCCCGGTGGCCCGGCGATAGACGACCATGCGCACGCGCCGCGTCTGGCCGCGCCAACGCAGCCGCGTGACCACCGTGTCCTCGAACAGCCCGCCCGGCTTCGCTACCGCGCGCAGGTGGTGTCCGAAGAAGCGAAGGTAGAACTCGGTGAAAGCCGTATTGCGGGCGCGCGGCTGCACGTAGTCGCGCAGGGTCTGCATGTACTGGTCGAAGCTGGGTTCGTCCTGGGCGTAGAGCTGGAGTACCCAGGGGTTCTCGTCCAGTTCATCGAACGAGTCCTGGAGCGCGTTCTCCAAGGCGTCGCGGGCATGCGCGAGCCAGCCGGGTTCCCGGCCCTCGGTGCCCAGCGGCACCAGCTCGTAGAATGCCGCGACCGATTGCCCGTCTTCCAGCAGCATGGACTTCGAATCGGGCAGGAACTCCACCCAGGGCAGGAATTCCGCGAACGACGGCGCGACGTCGTACAGCGCCTGCTCGTCGGCCACGGTCGCCGGCCTGCGGCCATGGACCGCCGTGCCGGGTTCTGGGATGCCGGCCTGGCGCAAGGCCTCGACGTGGCGTTGCCAGCCCTCCGGCCGCTCGTCATCGCCTGCGCCGGATGCGGCCAGCTTCGGCGCGGCCGACTTGTGCCAGGGGAGTTTCCAGCGCATCAGTAGTCCTCCACGCGCTCGCCCGGCATGGCGTACTGCACGCGCTGGTACAAGGGAAAAACCGTCGTATAGCCCGGCACGGGCACCGGGTCCGTGCCTGCCAGGTGCGGGTACACGTACATCACCAGGTCGGGATTCGGCAGGCGCTGGAACTGGCGATAGACCTCGTTGCGCGCTGTGCGCGTGTAGCGCATCTGCTCGGCGGGCGCGGCCTGTACATCCATCTCGGTCAGCGGCCGGCGCAGGCTCTGGCGCGCGTCGAGCAATTGCCTGCGTGCCACCTGGCCGGCGCCACCGCCGCCGTCACCGGCGTTCTGCTGCCAGATGTCCATCATCGTGCTGTCGCCGTGGGGCAGCAGCTTTTCCTTGCTGGTGGCGCAGCCGCCGAGCACCGCGACGGCAAGGGCCAGCGCCAGGCCCTTATTCAAGTTCGAGAGCATGGCTTTCTCCTGCACGGTGATCGACCTTGCGACCTTCGGGATCGAAATCGATGGCGAGCGGCTTTTCGAGGTGGACGGCGACCTTTGCGCCGGGTTGGACATAGACGGCGGCGAAGGCCTGGCCGTACAACTTGTTCACCCAATCGGCCATGTCGCGCACGCCACCGGCCAGGATGCGACCTACGGCCTCGTTGCTGGAAATGCCGACGCTGCCGATGGAACCGTCTGCGCCCACGTAGGACATCTGACCGCTGTCGCTGTCGATGAGCGAGGCCACGCCAGCACCCGCCGCGGTGATCAGCGCCTGCGAACCGAGGTACTGCTGGGCGTTGCTGCGCCGCTCTCCGCTGACGCAGGGAATGCCATAGGGATCGCTGATCCAGCCCAGGCCCCCACTTTGAGAGTTCTGCTGCTGGTTGTTCTGCTGGTTGCCGTCGCGGTCTTCGGGAATCGTCCGAATGGTCCCGTCATGGAACACAAAGGTGATGCTGCGCACCTGGCCGCGCACGCAAGAGAGCGTCCAGTCGCCCGAGGCCGTGCCGGAAAACACGGCGCCCGCCACGTCGGGAATGTCGATACCGTTTGCCGTGAGATTGTCGGGACCGACCAGGACTTTGAACGGATACGGATCGTTGACCGTACCGTCGATCGGCACGCGGCCGATCAGCGCCGTCATTGCCACCGATCCCATCAGCGTCGAGTTGGTCGGCACCGTATAGACCGGCTTGGCGCTCTTGACGCCTGCGGCGCGGGCGCCCGCGTTCGCCACGGTTTGTGCCGTGGTTTCCAGCGTGCTCTGCGCGGGGCCGAAGCTCGTCGGAAAGCTCATGCCGCCACCCGTGCCGCGACTGCCGTTACGCCCATCAGCGGGCTTCGCGTCGTCCGGCTCGACCCAGCGCACGCCGCCTTCCATGCCTGCCTCGTCGCCGTTACGCAGCCCCAGGCCCACGGGTAGATCGGCGTGGCCGCCGCCGCGCCCGCCGATGCCTTCCAGGCGCCGCTGCAGGTCGGCGAGCAGTCCCTCGGTCTGCTGGCGTTCGCTGGCTGCCTGCTGCTGGTCGCGGCGCAGGTTGGAGCGCTCGGTCTCCAGCGCCGAATTGATGCGCTGGTCGATCGAGTTCTCGCGTTGGCGCAGGCGCTGGTTCTCTTCGCGCTGGGACTTGTTGTCGGACAGCGCCGTCTGCAGTTCGGTGCGCAACTGCTTCACTTGCGCCACGAGCGTCGCCACGGTATCGCGGGGGGTATCGCCCTCGATGCCCAGCGCCTTCATCTCCTCCGGCGTGAGCTTGGCGCCGGCATCCGCAGCGGGCGGCGCCGACGAGCCTCCACCCGAAAACAGCCGGATGGCGACGAACAGCACCAGCAGGGCCACGGGGATCATTAACCACTTCAGGAGTCCGTTACTGCGCATGGCGGGCCTCCTTGTCGTCGGTGGCCTCGGCTTCGGGCTGCGGCAGATGCACGGCTGGGTCGAAGCGGTTGATCGCCGGCAGCAGCGATTGCGCGAGGCCGTGCCCCCGCGTCACCAAGTACAGGACGGTCGTGTCCTCTGGCGTCCCGCGCGGGCCGAGTGCTTCGTGCTGGAAGGTGGCGGTGAGGAAATCGCCCTGCAACACGCGCGGGTCCAGGGTGATCCAGCCGCCGCTGCTATTGGTGAGGCGCACGGCTGTGACCCACTGGTCTTCCAGACGCCACGAGGCGAGCGCAACTGCGCGCACCGGCAGCGTCGGCACCAGCGTGCCGAGGTCGAGATCGCGGCGCAGGTTCACCCGCATGACGCCCGGCAGCGGCTCCACGGTGCGCAGCGGTGCGTAGAGGTTCTGCGCGGCGAAGCGCGTCAGCACGACCGGAACCGGGGTTTCACGCCGCGCTGCCCGCGCGCCTGCCTGGTCCTGGGCGCGCGCCGGGGCGTCGTCTGCTCCGTCGGCTTGATCGCCATAGCGCGTCGGGGCGCTGTCGCCCTCGACGATGCGCACCGGCTCCAACTCGGCTTCGCCGTCCTTGGCCGGCTCGGCCGCGATATCGAGCAGAATCAGCGCGCCCGTGTCGGCATCCTGCAATTGCAGCCGTGTGGGCTCGATCGGCTCGCTCGCGCGCAGGTACACCGCGCCGCCCGCACTCTGCACCCGCAAGCGCTCGCCGACGCCCGCGGGCACGCCCACGCGGACGTTCCGGTTGATAAACACGACGCGCTCCTGCCCGACACGCAGGGGCACGGCCAGGGGCATGCGTTCCCAGCGAAGGATCTCCACGGCCTGGGCAAAAGGAGCCGAGGCGACGGCCAGCAGCCCCAGCAGTGCGAGTACAAGGTGCTTCATGGGGTTTCTCCTTGAGGCGCTTGCGGAGACAGGCCGCCAGGTGCCGGGCGCGACGGCTCCGGTGTGCTGATGCGCTGGGGCGCACCCTCGTAGCAGTCGAGCGCCAGGCCAAACGGATTGCGAGCGGGATCGATGTCCACCCGCGTGACTTTCACGGGGTAGCGCACCAAAGCCCGCTTGACTTGTTCCGCCCCGTAGTACTCGTCTGCGGTGATGTCCAGCGTCACCACCCAGTCGCGGTCGGACACCACGCGCACGCGCGCCGTGGGGTCGTCACCGTAGCCGCGACCGGGGATTTCGTAGATGCCGCGCACGCGCTGACGCAGCTCGCCCGTGGAGCGGCGATAGTCGTAGTCCGCCCGCAGGAAGGCCTGGCAGGATGGGGTGAGGTACGGCGAGAGCGTGTGGAGATTACGCGCATAGTCCTCTTCGCCATTCGTCGGCCAGCGGTTGAGGGTCTGAAACACGTAGAACGTGAACGCATAGACCGATTCGGGCGGCACTTCCCACCACTTGCGGGTACTGCCGGAGCGCAGATCAGGCGGGACGTGGATGGTCAGGTCGCGCGGAGCGCTCCACCAGCCGCCGCCCATGACCAGGGCGACGATGACCAGCGCGCCAGCACCCAGGCGAAGCGTCTTGATGTGCGCCTGCAGATGGGTGATCTCGTTCTTGAAGCGGCTCATCGTGCCCCCCTTGCAGCAGACCTTCGGGTGGTCCAGAAGCCGGAGCGTGAGATCAGCACATGGCCGCCCACCCAGCCCGCCACCAGCGGATAGCGCGTGGCGATGCGCCACTGGAGTTGCCGATACAGCCAGGTGTCGGGACGCCCACGCTTGAGGCGACGCAGGATGCCGCCCCCGATGAACACGCCGAAGGCCACGCCCAGCACGACGAACGTGGGCGCGAGCGCGATCGTGCGGAACACCCAGGACAGCGGCGCACCGACCAGCAGGCCGGCGGCGCCGGACAGGCCGCAGCAGATCCACAGCTCGTCGGCGGTGAGGCCGCGCACGACAACGGGATGGCGGTTGAGCCGGTGCGGAAGGAACGTGACCGTCCCGTCAGCACGGACGTGCTGCTGCTCGGACATACCGGCCTCGCCTTACAGGATGCCGGTGGCTTCGGTGAGCAGCCAGATGCCGATCACGAGCAGCACCGCGCCGATGGCGACCGTGAGGCCGAATTGGCCCCAGGTTTTGCGACCAGTGTGGATTTCCGCGTAGGTGCCGTAGGCGTGGTAGCACACGCCAATGAACATCGACGCCACAACCAGCAGGGCCACGAGCATGATGATGTCGTAGCCGTAGTTCCTGATCGTTTCCATGATGCCGTTGCCCGTGCCGCGGGTCGGGTTCTCCAGTTGCGGCAACCCCTGCGCGAACGACAGCGCGGGCAGCGCGGCGGCGCCCAGAGCCACGGTGGCGCGCTGGACAAAACGGGAAGTGAGGATGCGGTTTTGCATGGTCAGGCCTTTCAGGTCAGGAGAGGAGGAAGAAACTCAGGACGAGGTACATCGCGACGAAGCGGATGCAGACGCCGAGGAACTGGCGCTGGTTGAGGTGGCTCTCGGACCACCCCACGTAGGCCGTTCGGATGGCCCAGACGCCCCAGACGAGCAGGACCGCGAACACGACGCCGACCAAGACGGTCGCCATCGCGGAAGGCGCGATGCCGCTGTTGGCTTGAAATGCCGAGACCTGGGCGCCGTTCATGGCTTGACCTCCGCGGTCGTCGGCGATGGCTCGACGGCCCGCTCAGTGCGGTAGTCGCCGGCCAGTTCGGAGGGGTCGCGCGGCTGGGCACGCGAAGGTGAGAGGTGGGCCTGGATACCGGCGCGCACGCGCGCTAGGTCAGCCAGCAGCCGCGGGTAATCGAAGTGGTAGCGCTCTCCCGGCTGGATGGGGGCATGCGCGGCGCTGTCGGCGACGGTGCGCTCCAGCGCGTCGAGCTGGCGCAGCGCCGCGACCAGTTCCTGGCGCTGCGTGGGGGGCTCGGCCAACGCCATCGGGGACTGGCCCAGCAGGAGGGCCGTCACGAGAAAAGTGGGCACGCCGCGATGCGCGGCGCGCAGCCAGATCGGAGCCAACATCGCGCCATTCCTGTGAAATCAGCAATGGCTTGATCGTGGAGATCAGGGCTGCTTTAGGCCACAAACAATAGGAACTGGGGCCGACCGGATTAGGTGCGCAGCGATCCGCAAATACAGGAGCGAACGACGCTTTGTTCTACAGTGCGTCCCAAGAAGATGGCTGTCCAGCACCCGGCCACAAACCCAGGGCGACGAGCCGTTGTTCCTTATCAGGCCACTCTTGTTTGCTGCGGCATGCGACTGTCCATCGCGCCGCGGCAACGCTGGGCTGCTGAAGGAGCGCCTGGAAGTAGATCGCATCCACGGGGGACAGAGAGTGGCCAAGCACGACGACCTTCTGGATGGCTCCCAACGCCTGAAAAAACGTCCTATGCTGGGCGATCAGTTCCTCGGAACGCTTGAAGGTGGCTGAGAAGTAGTCGTCGATGATGTCGTTGGCTTCAGCCACCCGGGTATCGATCTCCTCGATATCCGGACGGTCGTTGAGCGAGGGGCGGGATTGGGGATTCCAGGCGTGGCCCAAGACCAACTCATCGTCTGCCGCATCGGATCGGCCGTGGATGTGCAGAACACGTGCCAGATCGATGCCATAGAGAGTGTCCAACGTGCTCGTGTAGTTGAAGGTCAGGAACAGCGCCTGTGGATCCAGCGTCGCAAGCCGTCGCGGGGCGGTGTCGTGTGTCGGGATGGGCAAGTCTCGGATCCATTCGGCAAAGCGCGTCCGAAGCCCCTTGGACAGTCGCTCGACGACGTTCCCCACCTCGTACTGAAAGTCGTGGTGCCCTGAATCACTCCAGTCCTCGGCACCATAGGCCCCCATGAAGTGCCCCAAGTTGTCGACCAGCATATCGGCATCCAGTTCAGCCAGGGCTAATTCCAAGTCGCACCAGTCGTCTCCGGCTGGAAGGTAGTCCTCGACCTCGCGATGAATGTCCCGGTCTGTGGCCAGGACATACTCCTTGAACTGTCCGAGGCCCGATGGAATGCCGTGCCACAGGTCGAATCCATTGCCGACTACATAAAGCGTGGTGGGGTGCACGGTGTGCTCCTTAGGTCCCAAGAATCCGAAGTGTCTGGGCATTGAAGGTTATGGTCGATATAGTAATATCAAATAGCGTAAATAACCCATTTGAGGAGTCAGTCATGAGCGTCGTTGCAGACCGTCTCGGCGTGTCGACCCTTGTGGGTACGCCCAAAGAGATTCAGGCTCAACTCGCTCGGTCGCAGGCTGACCACGTGCTGGTGGTGGCGTTCGACCACATCAAGCCCAGTGTTTTCGCGGCATTGGCGGAAAACTTCACCAACGTCGCTTCATCCATGTTCGAGGTGCTGCTTGAACGTCAGGACCGCGAATCGCTCGAACGGCTGGCAGAAATGCTCGTGCCGCGCAATCCGCTGTCGCCCCGGCTGCTCAAGGAAGCGAGCCTGCTGGTGCAGGCGCGTAAGGCGGTGTTGGAAAGTGGAGACTGGTTGACCGCCGCGAACATCGCACAACTCGCGGAACTGAGCACCCGGAACCCGAGCGCTCAGCCCAATAAGTGGAAGAAGCAACGCCAAATCTTCGCTATCAACCACGGTGGCATCGATTACTTTCCGGACTACGGGCTGGATCGTGACGCTGGTTTCCGTCCACTGAAATCGCTGGCCAAAGTGATTGAAACCTTCGAAGGACACAAAGACGGCTGGGGCATGGCTTATTGGTTCCGCTCCGAAAACAGCTTCCTGGGTGGAAATCGTCCCCAGGATCTACTCGCTTCGGCACCGGACCGTGTCATTGCGGCCGCTGTGGATGAAATTCTTGAAATGACCCATGACTAAGCGATGCGCCAATCTGCCCGCCGATGGCGAGCCACCTAGTGAACCATCCTCGGCCGCGTCTGAGCCTTCGCACAACGACGTCGGTGCCTACGATGCCGTGCTCGAATTGGCCGACAGGATCGGAGTGTCCATTGTCCAGGGGAAGAGTTGAATGGAATGCTTCCGGATCGATGAAAGTGGTTATACCGGCTTTGACCTGATGAACCCTGAGCAGCGGTTCCAAGGAGCGACGGCCATCGCCATTGAGGATGACGAGGCCGGGCGCCTGATCCGGGAGCACTTTCCCAAGCTTCAGGCGGACGAACTCAAGTACCGGGCGTTGGCTCGGCGCCCAGCCAATCACCCCCGTCTGATGGCGCTGCAGCGCGACTTGCTAACCGACCACAAGTGCGTGACCTACGTCTGCGACAAGCGCTACCTGTTGCTGCTGATGTTCCTGGACTACGCGGTCGAGCCGTTCTACTACGAGCGCGGCATGGACTTCTACGAAGACGGGCAGAACTACTCGCTTGCGTCGCTGCTGTATACGGTTGGACCGACGCTCCTCGGCAAAGGCGCGCTCGACCGGCTGTTGGTCAGCTTCCAGCGCGCGGTGAAGGAAAAGAGCTCGGAGGCGCTTGGGAACCTGATCGATGCGGCGTGCGCATCGCGCTGGTGGGAACTGCCGGAAGCGCTTGGCCCGCTTGCGCAGTTCGCTGCCCCTGAATGCCTGAAGGCGATCGTCACGCCGGGCGTCAACACCGATGCTGCTTTCGTGGTGCTGCAGTCCCTGGTCAGTCGGATGGAAATCATGGCTGACGGCCCGTATCGGGTCGAGCACGATCAGTCCAAGAACCTGCTCACTTATCACGACCTGCTGCAGCGGTACATCCGCCATGAGAAACCGATCACGTTTCGTCAATCGGAGATCGCCAGCATCACCTTTCCGCTCAAGCTTCAGTCCGTGACTCAGATCGATTCAAAGCACAGTCCTGCAGTGCAAGTGGCGGACGTGATGATCGGCGCGGCCATCGAAGCGGCGAATACGCTTACCGGACAACGCGCCGGGGTACTGGATGCCGAGAAGGTCATGGCGCTGTACGCCGATCATCAACTGATCCATATGCTGCCCTCGATCGACTTCGAGGAGCAAAAGCGTTTCCGTCAGGGATCCCAAGCGGGGCAGGTCATCGACTATTTTGCTGAGAACTTCCACAAACCGTAATAGCGAATGGAAGCATGACCCGCCTGTGCCTACTGCGCTGGCGACCGATCAACATCATCAAGGACGCCATCGAAGCGTCTTCCTGTGTAGAGGGGGCTGCATGGCAAGCATTCATTCGGAGTACCACCGCTTCTTGGCGCACTTGGCGCAACGCCAGGTGTGTTGATTTCCAACCAGAATTGACCCACTAGCCCCCGGTTTTTCCATCTCAATCTGACCCACGCATTAACCCTAGCCTGCTGCTTTTATGTGCAGCAGGAGACCAGGAGTGATTGACGTGGCTACTTTGAGTGTCATCCGGCGCTGGGCTCTGCGTGAGCACCTGTCCATCCGAGAGATCGCCCGCAGAACTGGGCTTTCTCGCAATACCATCCGCAAGTATTTGCGCTCCGACGTTGTGCAACCCCAACTTGCACAGCGCACCATCGCCACCAAGCTCGACCCCTTCGCCAGCAAGCTGTCTGGCTGGTTGCGCACAGAAGCCAATCGCTCTCGCAAGCAGCGGCGCACGATCAAGCAGATGTTTCTGGACTTGCAGGCATTGGGCTACACAGGCTCCTACAACCGAGTCGCTGCCTTTGCCAGAGTGTGGAAGGCTCAGTGTCATGCGACTGAGCAGACATCAGGGCGAGGCGTTTTTGTGCCCCTGGTCTTCGGCGCTGGCGAAGCCTTCCAGTTTGACTGGAGCGAGGATTGGGCTGTCATTGCGGGTGTGCGCACCAAGCTGCAAGTGGCTCACTTCAAGCTCAGCCACAGCCGAGCCTTCTATCTACGGGCCTATCCGCTACAAACCCATGAGATGCTGTTCGATGCCCACAACCGTGCCTTTGCGGTGTTGGGAGGCATCCCTAGGCGAGGTATCTACGACAACATGCGCACAGCCGTTGATCGTGTCGGCCGTGGCAAGCTCAGAGAGGTCAATGCCCGCTTCAGTGCGATGGCCAGCCACTTCCTGTTCGAGGCACAGTTTTGCAACCCGGCCTCGGGATGGGAGAAGGGTCAGGTCGAGAAGAATGTTCGGGACGCTCGCCATCGTATCTGGCAATCTGCACCAGCGTTTCCGACACTCAGAGCCCTCAACGATTGGCTAGAGCAACGGTGTCAGCAGTTATGGCAAGAGATTGCGCATGGCCAATTGCCTGGCTCTGTCGCGGATGTTTGGGTCCAGGAGCGCCCAGCCTTGATGCCCATGCCTCGTCCGTTTGACGGCTTTGTCGAGCATGCCAAACGGGTCTCGCCCACCTGCCTAGTTCACTTTGAACGCAATCGCTACAGCGTGCCAGCCTCTTATGCCAACCGGCCTGTGAGCTTGCAGGTTTATGCCGACCGCCTGGTCGTCGTGGCCGAAGGCCAGTTCGTCTGTGAACACCCGCGCATCATTGAGCGCAATCACCAAGGCTCTGGGCGTACGGTCTATGACTGGCGCCATTACTTGGCCGTATTGCAGCGCAAGCCTGGCGCATTGCGCAACGGTGCGCCGTTTGCCGAGTTGCCAGACGCATTCAAACGACTGCAAGCTTTGCTCCTGAAGCAACCTGGCGGCGACCGTGAGATGGTGGAGGTGCTTGCCTTGGTGTTGCAGCACGATGAGCAGGCCGTCCTGGCCGCTGTCGAGTTGGCTCTTGAGGATGGCGTACCCCGCAAGACCCACATCATCAATGTCTTGCACCGCCTCATTGATGGAACACAGGAACCTGAGCCCATCCATTCACCCCAAGCCTTGGCCTTGATCGTTGAGCCACAAGCCAACGTCGTGCGCTATGACCAACTCCGACAGGTGCGCCATGCGTCATGACCCCGCCATCGCTGCGATCATCATCATGCTGCGCCAACTCAAGATGTTTGGCATGGCCCAGGCCGTGACAGAACTTGCCGAGCAAGGCTCACCAGCCTTTGAAGCAGCACACCCCATACTGTCGCAACTGCTCAAGGCCGAGAGTGCTGAGCGAGAAGTGCGCTCCATTGCCTATCAGCTCAAGGCAGCCAAGTTCCCTGTCTACAGGGACCTGGCGGGCTTTGACTTCGCCCACAGCGAGGTCAATGAAGCCTTGGTACGCAACCTTCATCGCTGTGAATTCATCGATAAAGCCAACAATGTGGTGCTTGTCGGTGGACCCGGTACTGGCAAGACGCACATTGCTACGGCACTGGGTATTCAGGCCATTGAGCACCACCGTCAAAGGGTGCGCTTCTTCTCTACTGTGGAATTGGTTAATGCCTTGGAGCAAGAGAAGGTACAGGGCAAAGCCGGACAGCTCGCCCACAGGCTGGTGCATACCGATCTGGTGATACTCGATGAACTGGGCTATCTGCCCTTCAGCTCATCTGGTGGTGCGCTACTGTTCCATCTGCTGTCGACGCTTTACGAACGCACCAGCGTGGTGATCACCACCAACCTGAGCTTTAGCGAATGGGCCAGCGTGTTTGGCGACGCCAAGATGACTACGGCCCTGCTGGACCGCTTGACCCACCACTGCCATATTCTGGAAACAGGCAACGATAGCTACCGCTTCAAGCACAGCAGTGCAGTCCAACAACCGTCCACAAAGAAGGAGAGAAACAAAACCTTATCCACATCTTGAGCCTTACGGCTCAAGCCAAAGGGTGGGTCAGTTTGAGATGGAAATTGCGGGTCAGTTCTGCGTGGAAATCAACAGTCCGGGGTTCGGGCGACCAGCGGACGCTCCTGGTTCTGCGCATTGCGGGCCGGGGCGGTGACCGGCTGCTGCGCCCAGGCGGGCAATTGGGCGGATGCCAGCAGGAGCGCGGAAAGGATGATCGACGGATTCATGTGGTGTGCTCCGGTCAGGGAATCGCCACGCGACGGGTCTGGTTGCCGGCCTGGAACACGGCGGTGTTGCCCTCAATCGCCTGTAAGTGCCACGGGCCGAGCGCATCACCTGGCAGCAGCACCTGAAGCTGGTCAGGCGTGAAGTCCGCACTGCTCGGCGCAACGGACACGCTGCGCTGGCCAGCGCGCAATTCGGCGCCGACGACGCGGAACGGCAGCGGCGGCGGTTCGGGCTTGGCGGCGGCCTTGCCCGATGCGCGCGGCTGGGCGGGTGCTGCGGCGCGCGGAACGGGCGCAGCGGTCTGGCGCGCCTTGATCTGCTCGACCTCCGCGCGCAGCGCCTGGAGGTCGTCGGCCGCTGCGTAGCCACTGAGAGATTTCTCAACCTGGGCAGCGCGTGCTTCCAAGACTTGGCGGGTGTCTTTGAGGTCTGCCGCCGTTGCGACGGCCGAACGCTGCTGGATGGCCTCGATCGACTCGACCAGGCCCGCCGCCCGGGCTTCCAGGCGTTGCAGGCGGGAATCCAGCCGTTCCTGGTCGGCCTGGTCGTTCATGGTCTGGTAGCCCAAGGCTACGAAGACGCTGAGGCCGATCAGCCAGAGCCACAGAAGGCTCTGCACCATCACGACGGCGGCCGGGCGCCGGGCAGACTGTGGGGCGCTCATGGCTGGCCTCCCGAAACCGAAGGCTCCAGCGGGAACGTCTGCACCGCCTCGGCGGCGGGTGGCTCGGATGCGGGTTCGATGACCGCGCTGTCGGCGGGCCGTTCGAAGCAAATCTGCCGTGCGCGATCATCCGCGTGCAGTTCCCAGGCCGGGCCAGCCAGTGTGAGCAGCGCATCGCGCAAGGTCATGGGGCCGAGGTGCAGGTGCGCCGCCGGCAGCGGCAGCGCGTACAGCTCGATTACCGCGTGCGCCGTCTGGCACAGGCTGTAACCGCTGCGCTTGAGCACATGCCGCAGCCCATCGCCGACGGTGGCGCGGGCATCTTCGGGCATGGACACGTCGATGGTCTGCAACAGCAGGTCGCGTTGCGCCGCTCTGGGTGCCAGCTCGACCAGCGTGTAGCGACCGTAGCGCACGACGGGGATGTACTCGGGCGCCTCGGGTTCGGGCGTGGCCAACACTTCCTCGATGGCATCAGGTGCGGGCGGCGCAGTCGTCGTAGCGCAGCCGCCAGCCAGCACCGACCAGAGCAGGCCGAGGACTCCTGCCAGCAGGCGGCGTTCGGGATGGTGAAACCAAGGTGGAGAGGGGCACATAAGCTCGGCGTCCTGAAACAACGAGCCCTCACCATCGCCGCTAAGGCCCGGGGCAGCAGCAAACAATGCGAACCACGCTGCGTCCGATTTGCCGGCAGCGGTCTAGTCGAACAAAAGCGGCCTTGAGGGCGCCGAAACGGAAAAGCTCAGTCGCGGTCGGCGGATGGAGGCCGGCCGCTTGACTGCTACTATTTGTTAAAACACCAGTGGACGGGGGCGTAAATGAGGGTTTCTCGGGTCAGGTTGATCAATTTCGCCAATTTCTCGGATGTTGATGTCGAGACGGGGGAAAGTATCGTCATCGTGGGAGAGAACAAGGTTGGCAAGAGCAATTTCATTCGCGGCCTGCAGTTGATCCTTGATCCGGGCTTGTCTGAACGCGATCGACAACTGGGGCTTGAACATTTCTGGGACGGACTTGGCGAAGACAAGGTTGGTGCGACCATTGAGGTCTCTGTGGATCTAACGGACTTCACAAACGATCCCCGGCTGATGGCTCACCTCAACGATTGCGTGATTGATCCTGGCCCACCCATGGTGGCCCGACTCACCTACCGCTTCCAGCCTAAGGCGGGCCTGGGGCGCGCCCCGGAATCGTTGAAGGACTATGAGTATGTGATCTTCGGTGGCAACGATCCCGAAATGCGTATCGGCGGCGCACTTCGCCGGATGTTGCCAATAGATGTTCAGGTAGCCCTGCGTGACGCTGAGAAGGACCTTGCGAGCTGGCGCAATTCGCCATTGAGGCCACTCATTGAGGATCTTGCCGCGTCGTTGGATGATGACGCCCGTGAGGAGATTCAGAATCAGGTCGACCAAGCACAGCGAGAGCTGGCTGGACACGAGGAAGTGGTAGCGACAGCAGAACGGATCAGCGAACGGCTGATCGCAATCGCCGGGGGGCAACATGCTGTCCCGGTATCGCTCGGACTTGCACCTACACGAGTGGATGCATTGCTGCGTAGCCTTCGGCTGCTTATCGACAACGGTGTTCGCGGTGTCGGCGATGCCAGCCTAGGAACGGCGAATCTGATCTTCCTGGCCTTGAAGAGCCTCGAACTCGACCGTCTCGTCTCCGAGGGGGAGCGCGACCACACATTCTTCGTCGTCGAGGAGCCCGAAGCGCACCTGCATCCGCATGTCCAGCGTCTTGTCTATCGCTACTTTCTCGGCACAAGAGCGGAAGATGAGGACGAAGCCCCTCCACTGACGACAATTCTCACTACTCACTCGCCGCATATCGCAAGCGTTACACCGATTAGGTCCATCGTTCTCCTGCGTCATAACGCAACGGACGGGAAAACCGTCGCGGTTTCGACCGCGAACACACCTTTCACACAGAGGGATGAAGACGACCTCCAGCGCTACATCGACGTCACTCGCGGAGAAATATTATTTTCCCGGGGAGTGATTCTGGTTGAAGGGGACGCCGAGCGCTTCATCATTCCCGCGTTCGCCGACGCCCTCGGGATTCCTTTCGACATACTTGGAATCACTGTGTGCTCGGTCGGGGGGACGAACTTCACTCCTTATGTGAAGCTTTTGGGCCCTAAAGGGCTAAATATTCCACATGTAATTTTGACAGATCGCGACCCGGTCAATGGCAAACCTCCACTAGCCCACAGGCGATTAATTAATCTCTTAAACGAGGTCGATGACGAATATGGTTACGATGACCTGGATATAGATGAGGTGCTCAAATACGCCGCAGAGTTTGGATACTTCGTCAACGAGAGCACGCTGGAATCCGACCTATTTGCCGCCGGAATGACCGAGGCGATGAAGTCGGTAATCGAGCAGGAGTTGCCGCTGAGGCAAGTCACCCGGGACGCATTGCAAGAGTGGGTGGATGATCCGGATCAGGTCGATGAAGACCGGCTGCTGAAGTTGATTGAACGGATTGGCAAGGGGAGATTTGCACAGGCACTTGCGCCGTCGGTGTCTGAGGACGTTTGCCCGGCCTACATTCGCTCTGCGCTGGAGCATATCCGCGATGCCGTCGCGTAACGTCGGTACAGCCTACCTGGCGCAGGCTGCCGAGTTGGCTGGAAATCCAGGGCAGTTGGCAGCTTACAACTCTCAAGGACATTGTGTGGTACTCGCTGGTCCCGGGAGCGGTAAGACCAAGACACTCGTCCTAAAGCTCGCCCGCATCCTGGCCGAAGACGTCGAGGCCCCTCGTGGCGTTGCGTGCATCACTTATAGCCAGGAGTGCGCTCGCGAACTCGCTCGCCGAATTGAAAACTTGGGACTTCAGCAGGCACCTAATCTTTTCATTGGTACGGTCCATGGGTTCTGTCTGCGTCATCTCTTGATGCCGTATGGACGCCTGGCCGGCCTGCCCATATCTTTCCCACTTTCGGTAGCCACTCAACGAGTCAGTGATCGGTTGTTGAAGCAAACTGGAGATGCGCTTTTCGGCCAGAACCATCCGTACAAAGTTATTGACCTCGGGCGGCATCGCCGTTCCGTGCTCAATCGAAATAGCGTCGCTTGGCGTAGCGAGGAGGAACTCGCTGCCTGGGCCGAGGCCTACGAGGCCGCTCTGCGCGACGAGGGGCTGATTGACTACGATGACATGGTTGTCTTCGGCCAGCGTTTGATCGCCGAGCACGACTGGGTACTACCTCTGGTTCAGGCAAAATTCCCCGTGCTCGCGGTGGATGAGTACCAGGATTTAGGCGTGGCACTGCATCGCATCGTCAAACGCCTTGCCTTCGACGGGGGTGTCCGACTTTTCGCTGTCGGGGATGCGGATCAGTCGATATATGGATTTACGGGAGCTGATGGCGCGTTGCTCATGGAATTGGCGGCTCGCAGAGACATTGAGCCTGTCCAGCTTCAATTAAATTACCGTTCTGGTGCAGGGATCGTGACTGCGTCAGAGATGGCGCTTGGAGAAGCCCGAGGCTATCAAGCGAGCGATCCTGCGCGACAAACGACCATCGAATTTGTCCTGCGCCCGGGTGGTATGGCGGACCAGGCTGCGCACGCCGTCGCGCAGATCATTCCGGCGGCCTTAGCCTCCAAGCCGGGACGAACACTGGGCGATATCGCGATCCTATACAAAGACTATCGCGCAGGCGATATCGTGGCTGAAGCTGTGGCAACCGGTGGTCTCGATCACATCCGTGTGGATACCGCAGCACCTTACCGCAAGGTTGCCCTAACAAGTTGGGTAGAAGATTGTGCGGCGTGGTGCGCGGGTGGCTGGCGTGTTGGACGCCCACAATTGCGTGGACTACTCGACCGCTATCGCGCATTTCATCGGGCGAGCTTGGACGATTCACAGGCCAAGCGCGAAGAGCAAGAGCTAACCGCCTTGCTATGGGAGCTGCGTGCTGACCAGCAACCTGCGCGAGAATTTGTTGCTTCGCTGCGCAACGGTGTAGTGGATCATCTGCTGGCGGCTGAATTGGCGCTCGCTGATCAGAAGGAGCAACTGGATCGCATGACGGCAGCGCTCGCTGAAGGCGGTGCACTGGCTTCGCTAGACATCACGAGTTTGGGCGGTCGGGACGGTTCGCCCGATCACCTGAATCTGCTGACACTGCATTCCGCAAAGGGCTGTGAGTACGACGTCGTCATCATGGTTCGACTCGACCTCGGAAATCTGCCGTGGCGCAATGAAACTCCAGAGAAGTTGCGCGAAAGTCGCCGGCTCTTCTATGTGGGACTCACACGTGCTCGCGACGAGGTCCACATGCTGTATTCGGGCTTCGTTGATGGCCGCTATGGCCCTATGCGCTTTGGGCGCTCGCCATTCCTTGATGAGCTGGAGGCGCGAATGCGTGCCGCTGGCATTTGAGTGTGAACCCGGGAATCTGGAGTGTCGGTGCTGCGTCGGCGCATGTCGAGCAACACCACAGTCGAGCTACATCTTTGCAGCCAAGCGATTGGCTGCGAAACGCTCGCGCGCGAGTCTGGCGGCGTTATTCATCGAGTCTAGGTTATCGATACACCATAGACCGTTGATGCAAAGAAAGCGCTCACTAAGCACTGCTTCAAGTATGTTTGGAAGGGTTGCGTTGAAGAATCCGGCACCCTTGACCGTTGGGGCCGGATCTAGCTCAAGCATCGCGACCGGCAGGTCAGAAAGGCACGGGCCGAAGTGGCCGGCCGAAGGGAACTTGCCCCCAAACTCGGTGCGCAGACGCTCCTTTCCCATGCTCTTGGTGAGAGTGCTATATCGCTCCTGCCGCAGCAACCAAAGAGACTTGATGCCCGCCTCGCGGTACCGCTCTTGGCGTTTACGGTAGTCACGGAGCGACTGATACGATCTTTGGATCTCGACAGCCAACCTAACCCCATTGCGCTCACCCCAGACATCAGCCTGCCAGCGACCTGCATCACCCGAACCCGGCATTTCAACCGAGGCACGGAATCCAAGATCTTCAAGCACGCTGCGCACAAGTATCTTGGCCGCCAGGTGCCATTGGCTTTCTTCGGAAGTACTGCACGCACCTCCTAGATGCGCGAAGAAGGGGTACCCATTAGCACTAACCTTGGGAATCGCTGGAGCGTTGCAGCAAGGCATCAGCAGATCACCGACGCAGTACGCCCGTTGCAACTCTTCCCACTGCGCCTGAGACATATGCAGTGCGTTGGCTGCACCAGTACCATCTGCATATGCTGCTTCGATCACCATAGCCATAGTGCCTCCTTGAATCTCGGTATTGTCTGATCAGTTTAGCCTTCCCCGCGCTGGGACCGGGGCGGTGATCGAATCCTCCGAGCAGCAATTTCCTAGAAAAATGCCGGCACCCCCGAAAGGATGCCGGCAGACAGCAGATCACGCAGTTACCAATTGCCGGGCCAATGCGACCTCGACGGAATCACCATCCTGGTTCAGGACATCGAGCCCCGATTCGGGTACATCGCCCGAAGTGGACTGCGAGACCATGATCTTCTTGGCCATCAGCTCCAGGCAGGTCATCTGCGAGGAGCCGGCGTAGCCCAGGTAGATCACACGCACGGGCTGCTTCTGCCCGATGCGCCAGGAGCGGCGTGCCGCCTGCTGGAGCGAGTACACGTTGTAGCCCGACTGCATGAACACGATCGTCGGAAACTCCAACAGGTCCAATCCCGTCTTGACAAGCTCGGGATTGGTGATGAGCACGTCGATGCCACGGTCCAACTGCTCGGCGATCCAGTCCTCGCGGCGGCTGGCATCCACGCTCGCGCGCAGTACCGCCACTTTGAAGCCTTCCTGCTCCAGCAATACCTTCAACCGGCTAGTCGTGTCGCGCGTGCCGGTATAGACCGTGTAGGCCAGAACCTTGCGGCCCTGTGCTTTCTCTTCCCTGCAGATGTCGATCAGCTCACGCTCCTTGGGGCTGATCTCGAACTCGTTGAACTGAGCCGGGACGAACGCCAAGGTATTGCGTGTGCGCGGATGCACCACGGTCTCCGACCGGAAGCAGCAGTCCGGCCAGGCCAGCAGCACGTTGAGGACCACACCCAGCAAGGTTGTATCGCGTCGCGCCAGAGCCTGTTTCAGCTCCGCGGTCAGCCGACCCGCCAAATCGCGGTAGGCCGCGGCTTGCGCCGTGTCCATCGCGACTTCACGGAACTCCTCGTCATACGGTGGCAGAACGTTGCCGCCGATGTCTCTGAGTTTGAGGAAGATCGTGAACGGCAGGATGCAGCGCAGCACGCCCTTGGGGCCGAAGCCCGGAGCTTTGACCGTTCTGACACTGACTTTCGTGCCTTTCGCGGTCTTGTGCGCCGTCCCGGTGCTCTCGGAATAAATGTCCTTCAGGACACCGTGATCGCGCATGAACGCCATCGCGGCCGAGGTCATGCTGCCGCTCGTGGTCGGGCGGTAGCCGTCTTCGATCATCCGCCCCGGAAGGGCTCGGAACAGCAGGTGAAAAAGATCATCACCGTAGCCGCCCATCAGCGTGCCAGTCAGCAGCAAGGTCTTGCGAGCCTTCGCCGCCAGCACGCCCATGGCCTGGCCCTGGGCACTGCCCCCGTTCTTGTACTCATGCGCTTCATCAGCGATGAGCAGGTCGAACGTACCTTGCGGCAAGTACCTCTTGATGAACTCCGAGGGTTGATAACCGCCCTCGCCAAAACCGAACTCCATGTTGGCCATCGCACGTTCCATGCGCGTGGCTTGACGGTCGGAAAACACCAGCTCGCCGTTGCCGTCCATGAGGTTGATGAACTCATGGATGTTGTCGCCCAGCATCGACGCCAGGAACCCGTCGCCGAACTTCTGCATCAGCTTCTGCGCGGTGACTTCCCCGATCGTCGGGATGCGCTTCAACGCTTTCAGCACGGCCGAGGACTGGTCGCTGCCGGACAGGCTGCGCGGGCGGATCAATGTCCACAGGGGCGCGGCGCAATGGCTGCACTTCCTGCGGTACTCCTCGGCTTCGAGCGCGACCGGGTTGACCGGCTCGCCGTCGAGGTCGGTGATGACCGTGCCGCAGTCAGGGCACGCTGCCACGTCGCCATGGCGGGTGCGCCGCGTGGTGAAGACAGGCTTCCAGTGGAATCCCATCCGCATCCTGACGCGCCCCAGGACAAAGAACTCCTGGCCCGTGGGCTGCACACCCAACTGCTCGCGCAGCTTGATGAGCTTGACGAGCGTATCCGGCCCATTGAGCACCCAGACCTTGGCGCCTGCCACCGTCTCCTGGATCTCGCGCCGCCACTTGTAGACCAGGTGCGGTGGAGAAAGAACCAGGGTACGGCGATAGCCTTCGGCGTTGAGCACGGCGGCTGTGGCGATACCAACGGTCGTTTTGCCGCAACCCATCTCGCCGTTGACGATCGCGGCGTGTTCGCCACGGTCGATCAGCAGCTCGGCGGCGGCATGGACGACTTCGGCTTGGGCTTGGAATAGCTTGCGTTTGAGGCTGGCGACGACGAGTTGACGATGCGCCTGCGGCTGGCCGGTATAGACCGGCGGATTGGCGCTGTTGAGGGCGTCGAGCAGTTCGTCGCCGAACTCGCCGACAAAATCCTGAAGGCTCAGGGTCAGAGGGTTGGATTCCGCGTCGAGCAGTTCGCCCTGTACGGGCGTGGCTTCGGCGGTAGTGTTTTCGAGATCGAGGGACATGGTGATGCTCCAAAGAAAATGGGGCATGCACCACCCCCAAAGGGGCAATGGCCTGCCCCAGGGTGGGAAGATCAATCGGCACACGGCCGACGGTGGATGGAAAACGCAGGCGCTGGCGGCCTGCTGGTGAAATGTGCTTAGTCTTCGGACGGCAGCACGATGGATGTGAGATGGCGTTTCGCATCGGTGACGATGCGAATGCGCAGCGCACGATGAATCACGTAGTGCGATTCCAGCAAAGCACCCGATTGAAGTGCGATGCCGTTGGCTTGCCATTGCCCGTCGCTGACGTCCCCCCAGTCGCCACGGACATGGCGACGGAAGTACGGAATCGGGTCAAGACGACCGGCGCGGACCAGGCGGTCGATACCTTCGCTGAGGATGAGTGCACCTACCGGAAACAGCAGGTCCTGGCAGTAGGTTTCGATGTGTCGGGATGCCATGGATTCCTCCTTGATGGATTCATTGAGCCACGACACCCCTGGCGGAGTGAAGTGGCTCCGTCAGGTGACTGGGATGACGATGGGTGACTTCAGATCATGTCGCGCTCTTCGGGAAGCTGGACAACCGTGGTCTGGTGGTCTTCGCTGGTCTTGACGATCAGAACCAGCTCCGGCGTGATCCGGTAGTAGGAGATCATCAGGTTGTCCTGTTGGAGTGCGACGTCGTTGGCTTGGCGGGTGGCCTTGTCGATCTCGCCCCAGTCACCGCGCACATGGCGCTGGACATAGGTCAAGGGGTCGATCAGGCCTTTGCGGGCCAACCAATGCACCTTCTCGCTCAACTTCAGCGAGCCCGGTGCGAACAACGGTTGCTTCTGCGGCGCGGGCCGCTTGAACAGATTTGGGAACATGGTGTTTCTCCTTCGATGTGGTACAGCAGGACAGCAGCGCGTCCGGTGGATTAACGAATGGTCAAGACGTCGCCCCGTGTCGGGGAGCCAGGCGTCATGTCCCACGCGCGGATGACAGGTACGAACTTGTCGGTGAGGATGCGGGTCTCGGCGATGGAGCCGTCTTCGCGTTCGGTGAATTCCCGCTGGAGCGTCTTGTCCTTGTGGGTGTCACCTTTGACGACGAGCACGCGCCCCGTCTTGGAGCGCACAACCCCCGAGATCGCGCCTGCGGCCAGAGCCAGGGCGAGATGCCAGTGGGACAAGGCCCGCGCCGGTGGACGCAGCGACTGCTGCGCGGCCCCCAGGTGCGTGTCCAGCGACGGCCAAAGGCCTTGCAGCCTGCCAACCTCGTCGGCGAACTGCTCGGGCTCCATCGTCACGCGGAAGAAATGCTCCGGCTCGGCCGGACTGGCGGGGACGATGTACGGCAGGAACGGCCATTCGCTCGGCAGTTCGTCAGCTTCGATCTCGCCTTGCCCAACCTGCAGCAGCAGATTGCGCACGGCCTTGACGCCATCCGAGGCCTGCTCGCGCTGGCGCACCCGCCGGCCGAAGATCACAACTTGCTTGAACTGCGTTTCCACCGCTCGGTAGATACGCAGATCGGTGTAGTGGCGCGTCAACCAGCCGACCAGCTCCGCGTCGAGCACGTAGCCGGGGACGATGAAGACCAGCACGCCGCCGTATTGCAACAGCGACAGCGAACGCTGATAGAACAGCTTTTCGAGGCGGGCACGGCCCTGGCCCTGATAGCCGATGTTGCCGTTGACGTCCTTGGACAGGTCGCCATACGGTGGATTCAGCCACAGTAGTCCGAAGGACTGCTTGGAGATCATCGTGTCCATCAGGTCCGCGTGCAGGCAGTGATCGACCAGGCCGCGGGCATGGCGCGCCCGCTCGGCGTCGAATTCGACGGCGAACGCCTTGGTCTGTTCGCGCCCGAGGGCATGAGAGGCTTCGGCGATTGCCACGCCTTCGCCGGCGCAGGGATCGAGGATGCACATCGGCCCGTCGCTGGGCATCAGTGCGTTGAGGGCTCTTTCGAGCGTGGGTTCGTCGGTCGGGTAGTACCCATTTTTGGCGAAATTGCGGGCGAGCCGCGGGAACATGAGAGCCATGGAAGTCTCCTGGTTGGCGGGGATGAATGACGGAAGCACGCCAAGGCGTGCCTCCGAGGGTGGGTCAAGCCGCTACCGCTTCCGGCGTCCAAATCTTGGCCGGATAGGGATAGGCGGTGAGCGCGTCACTGCGGATCAGGGAGCCCAGCGCCAAGCTCAGCGCCGGCACGTCGATGGCGAGCCGATGGCCTTCCAGCGGCCCGAGGGCGAACGGAAGGCGGGCCAGCATCTCGCGGCTTTGCAGCAGTTCCAGCACGGTCTCGCGCCAGTGGTCGAGCAGCGGCAACGGGCAGGTGTCCCGCACCAGCATCCACAGGCGGTCAAGCCGGTGGGCGCTGTCACGTGGCAGCAGTGCCAATGCGCTGGCGTTGGCCTTGTCGGGCTTGACGCAGCGCCGGTCGAACAGCCACACGTTGGACAGCGAACCGAACAGCGTTCGCCGGTAGGCGCGCGTGATGCGCTTTTCCAGGCGATCGACGTTGCCGATGAATACCGGGACGCTGCCGCCCTGGTCGGTGATGACGTGGAACTGGTCCAGTCCCTGCTCGTCGCGCCCGAGGGTCAGGCGTGCAAGGAACTGCTGGACGGCGGTGTCCCGCGCCCAGATGGACAGGAAGATCAGGTTGCCCTGGTCATCGCCGACGCAGGCGTCGGCCATCACGTCCGGGCATTCGTCGATGCGGTACAGCGTGGAAGAAGTGTTTGCGGGCATGGTGGTGTCCTCGGATGAACGGGAACAGCACCGCCCGCTGGGGCAAGTACTGCCCCAGGGGGTGGAAGAAAACCGCTCAGTCCGGCTCGAACTGTTGGGTGTGCGGATTGAAGTGAAGCGCCTCGTCCACCGCGGTGATCGGCGTGAAGCCGTCCAGGTAGATGTTGTTGAGGTACTGGTCGCGGTAGGTCAGCGCCTGCCGTGCCTGCTCCTCGGTGAGGCCGTTGTCGATGAAGTACCCCAGCATTTCCTCGTCGGAGGAAACTTCGTCGTTGGACAAACTGCCTTCAACGAGCTTCAACAGCGAGAGCGGGAGTGCAGCCAGGATCGGGTCCATGTCGGTTCCTCCTGGCTCAGGCCAACAGCGCCGCGGCGGGTGCCGTGACAGCCGTGGGTGTGCGCCGCCGTGCGTGGTAGGCGCGAACGCCTGCACGCCAGTCGGCGGACTGCTCCGGTGCGAGGTCCAGATAGGACAGCGGGCACGAGTAATAGTACGGATGCATGGACTCTTCCAGCGGCTTGTAGCCCCACTGGTTGCCGCTTCGTTCCAGCAGATCGCAGCGGATGTAGCGCAGGGACTGGCCCGGCGCGAGATCACGATGCACACCTTCGACCTTGGCGGTCAGTTCGACCACGGACCACAGCACGTTGCTGCGCAATGCGTGAGCGATAACCTTCGCGCTGACGCGCTCGGTCTGCTGTGGTGCGATCAGTTCCGCGATCAGTTCAGACCGCGATTGGGGAGAGAAATACCAGCCCATGAGAGGCCTCCTCGAAAAGTTGAGCTGGAGGCCTCCCCGTGGGGAAGAACCCCCAGTGGGTGATGGAATGCCGCAGGTGCAGCGAAGGAAAACCTATGCCTTGCCCTTAGTCCCAGTCGTCATCGTCGCGATCACAACCAGCCGGGCAGCTGCCGAACTCGATCCCATGCGAGCAATAGCCGTGCTCCGCATTCCAGTCCTGGGTTTCCTGCCGTTCGGCCGGTGTTGCGTAGTCTCATTCCTGTGCGATCTTCAGCGCCTGTGCGCGCTGTTCTTCGGGCAATCGACCGAGTTGCGCGTCGATCGCCGAACTGAAGCGTTCGACGTAGTAGTCGTGAGACAGTCCGCAACCCTTGGTGGCTTGTGCGGCTGCCGTCTCGCAGAGAGCCCGCCACGCGGGTTCATCCAGCGCGGAGCGGGGGATATCGCAAGCGATGGTGGACATGATGAAGACCTCCAGAAGATGGCCAGGGCCTCCCCCGCATGGGGAAGGAACCCCGGCGGGTGGATGAAGAACACCGCGCATGCGGCGTCTGCGATCACGCAGGTTGCAGTTCGGCCTGGCGGCTCCACTCCTGCGTCTTGAAGTCCAGCGCGTAGCCCAGCTCGCCCAGGCGGACGATCTGTGCACGCAAAGCGCGGCGGTCGATGGTCGAATCCAGTTTCACGGACTCGCCCAGCGGCCACAGCAGGCCGAAGAGCGCGGGGTCACCGTCTTGGGTGCTGCCGGGGGCAGCAGCCTCAGCAGGTGGCGGCGCATCCACGCCAAAGGGCGTGGTATCGACCATCGGGTCCGCGGACGCCTGCACGGGTGCGGGCTTGGCGGGCCTGGACGCTTTGGTGGGCTTGGCCGGCGTTGCCGCAGGCTGCGCCCCTTGCTCTTCATCGAGCGGATCGACGTCCTGGGTGGCGAAGCTGCGGGCTTCGTCGCGGCTGAGTTTGTCGATGCCGTTGAGCGTCATGCCGTCGAGGCTGGCACGGATCTCGAACCGCATGCCGCCGCCGACCGGATAGGACTTCGGGAAGATGTACCTGATGATGAATTCCCCGTCGTACTTGCCTTCGGGGTACTGCTCCAGCTCCGGGTCTTTGACCTCGAACGTACCGAGGTGCGTGGCGAGGCGGCCAACCGTGAACGGGCCGTTCTTGCCGCGGATGGTACGCAGCGTGAGCTGGCCGGGGACGACGATGGGCGCAACCGATTTCTCGGGTGCCAATGGGGTTGCCATGATGGTTCTCCTGATGATGAATGACGGGCCGCCGACGGCACCCGGTGGATGAGAGGAAATGGCTTCGCCCGAGGTGGGCGAGGTCCGCGTGGCATCACGCCTTGAGCTGGCGCATGCCTTCGGCCAGCAGCCACAACGCCCGGTTCAGGCGCAGGTTCTGGTCGATGCCTTGCACCGGACGGGTGCGCTGATTGCGGCCGTTGGCCGTGCGTCCGTTCAGGCCCCCTTTGACGAGGTTCTCCTGGACGCGGTTGAAGACGGCCCACAGGTCGTTCTTGCGGTCGTCCCATCGCCGGGGTGCCAGCAGTTGGCACTCCGTGACAGGCGTGGACTTGGCTGGATCGTCGTACTTGAGTGCGAGCGCGGAGTTTGCAAAGACCTCCGCTTCGCCCTCATCGAGGGTGATGGTGCGCATCGCATCGCGCGCGTTCTGCACGCGCTCGAAGCCGTCGAGGACTCCGTAGGCACCTTCGATCACCTGGCTGACCACGTCGCCCTTGTGGGGAACGCGGATGTCGGCGGTGGTGTCACCGCAAACCAGGCCGTTGTGGCAGACGAACCGGAACATGCCGGCGAGCATCTGATAGCTGCTCGTGCCGTCATGGCTGTTGAGCAGGATGATCTCGTTCGCCTCGTCGCCGTTGATCTGGCTTGCATGGCGAAGTCGGATGAGGTGCTTCGTGTACTCGCGCCGGTCTTCGTTGCGCACGCGCGTCTGACACACCATGAAGGGCTCGAAGCCCTCCTGGCGCAGCTTGGTCAGCACGGTCGAGGTCGGTATGTAGGCATACCGATCGGACCGGCTCCCATGTGGAGCGTCGGCGAAGATCGACGGAACGACGGCACGAATGCGGTCGTCCGAGAGTGGGCGATCAGAGCGCAGGATCGGGGATTGCGGAGCAAAGCGGGATACCAGAGACATGGCTGATCTCCTTTGAGAAATTCGACAACCGCGTGGCCGTGAGACCACGCGGAACTCGGGGGATGAAATGCGCAAGCACGCGTCCTGGGGACGCGGCGTACGTGGGGAGGAAAAGCGACAAGGCCCCGTGAGAGGCCGTGCCGGATCAGAACGAAGCAGCCAATGCCGGCTCCTGCTCCTGGACTTGCGCCTCGGGCTCGCGCTCGGCGGGCTCGGTGGCCGTGTCGATGGCATCGTCGGCTTCGGACGCGGATGCGTCTTCGGCCGGCGGCGCCTCGGCTTGCGCCTGGCTCGTCGGATAGACCTGGGTGCCGTCGATCTTGATGAGACCGATGTGGACCAGCGTCGATTCCAGGCTGGCGGCCGGTTCCCCGGCGTGCTCACCCTTGGTGCGGATGTACGGATCGATCTTCATGTCGTTCAGACGGAAGGCGATCAGCACCTTGCGGTCACCCTCGATGGCCTGAACGCACCGGCGAACCAGGTGCTCGGCTTCCGGGGTGGCGACGATGGTGTCGAAGTACCGATACTCCGGTTCATCGACAGGCCCGGCCAGTGCCGCGACGGTGCAAGAGAGGAACGAGTCGCCAGCTTTTGGGGTGACGTCCTTCACACGATTGAGATAGCCGATGCCGCGGGTGATCAACTCGTGCTGCTCGATCGAAGCCAGTTCGGCCCGGTCGATCAGTTCGGCCTTGGGCAGTCGCGCCTTGAGGGACGCGGCGGCCTGACCCTTCTGCTCACCCTTGTCGCGGATGTACACATCGCCCCACAGGTCACCGAGGCGAAAGCGCACCAGCGGGCGCTG
>NZ_DDCI01000005.1:0-153318 GCF_002335265.1 Cupriavidus sp. UBA2010 | reverse complement strand
CAGCGCCCGCTGGTGCGCTTTCGCGTCGGTGACTTGTGGGGCGATGCGTACATCCGCGACAAGGGCGAGCAAAAAGGTCAGGCCGCCGCGTCCCTCAAGGCGCGACTGCTCAAGACCGAGCTGGCCGAACTGGCTTCGATCGAGCAGCACGAGCTGATCACCCGCGGCATCGGCTATCTCAATCGTGTGAAGGACGTCACCCCAAAGGCTGGCGACTCGTTCCTCTCTTGCACCGTCGCGGCACTGGCCGGGCCTGTCGATGAACCGGAGTATCGGTACTTCGACACCATCGTCGCCACCCCGGAAGCCGAGCACCTGGTTCGCCGGTGCGTTCAGGCCATCGAGGGTGACCGCAAGGTCCTGATCGCCTTCCGTCTGAACGACATGAAGATCGATCCGTACATCCGCACCAAGGGCGAGCACGCCGGGGAACCGGCCGCAAGCCTGGAATCGACGCTGGTCCACATCGGTCTGATCAAGATCGACGGCACCCAGGTCTATCCGACGAGCCAGGCGCAAGCCGAGGCGCCGCCGGCCAAAGACGCATCCGCGCCCGAAGCCGACGACGCCATCGACACGGCCACCGACCCCGCTGCCGACCAGCCTGCCGAGCCCGCCGAGCGCGAGCCCGAGGCGCAAGTCGAGGAGCAGGAGCCGGCATTGGCTGCTTCGTTCTGATCCGGCATGGCCCCTCACGGGGCCTTGCTTTTTCCCATTCGTCAAGGAGAACCATCATGGCAGCCACATCGGCATCCGAGAAATCGGTTGCGCCCATCGTCGTCCCCGGCCAGCTCACGCTGCGCACCATCCGCGGCAGGAACGGCCCGTTCACCGTCGGCCGCCTCGCCACGCACCTCGGTACGTTCGAGGTCAAAGACCCGGAACTGGAGCAGTACCCCGAAGGCAAGTACGACGGGGAATTCATCATCAGGTACATCTTCCCGAAGTCCTACCCGGTCGGCGGTGGCATGCGGTTCGAGATCCGGGCCAGCCTCGACGGCATGACGCTCAACGGCATCGACAAACTGAGCCGCGACGAAGCACGCAGCTTCGCCACCCAGGACGTCGATCCGCTCGACGAAGAGCAAGGGACGCAGCCTGCGGCAACGCCGGCCAAACCCGCCAAAGCGTCCAGGCCTGCCAAGCCCGCGCCCATGCAATCGTCCGCGGACCCGCTGGTCGATACCACGCCCTTCGGCGTGGATGCGCCGCCACCTGCTGCGGCCGCTGCCCCCGGCAGCACCGAAGACGGTGACTCCGCGCTGTTCGGCCTGCTGTGGCCGCTGGGCGAATCCGTGAAACTAGATTCGACCATCGACCGCCGCGCTTTGCGTGCGCAGATCGCCCGCCTGGGTGAACTGGGCTACGCGCTGGACTTCAAGACGCAGGAGTGGAGCCGCGAGGCCGAGCTGCAACCTGCGTGATCGCAGACACCGCATCCGCGGTGTTCTCCATCCACCCGCCGGGGCTCCTTCGCCATGCGGGGGAGGCCTCGGCTTTCTTCTGGAGGTCTCCATCATGTCCACCATCGCTTGCGATACACCCCGTTCCGCGCTGGACGAAACCGCGTGGCGCGCCGTGTGCAAGACGGCCGCCGAGCATGCCCAGCGTGGTTGCGGCCTGTCCTGGGATCACTGGGTCACGCTTTTCAGTTCGGAGATCGACGCGCAAGCCAGTCGGTTGCCGCATGACCAGCGCACTCACGCGCTGGAAATCGCCACCCAGGAATGGGACTACGCAACGCCTGCCGAACGGCAGGAAACCCAGGACTGGAATGCGGAGCACGGCTATTGCTCGCACGGGATCGAGTTCGGCTACTGCCCGGCCGGTTGTGATCGCGACGATGACGACTGGGACTGAGGACAAGGCATAGGCTCCTTCGCCGCACCTGCGACATTCCATCACCCGCTGGGGGTTCTTCCCCACGGGGAGGCCTCCGGCCCCACTTCTTCAGGAGGCCTCTCATGGGCTGGTATTTCTCTCACCAATCGCGATCCGAATTGATCGCGGAACTGATCGAACCGCGGGAAACCGAGCGCGTCAGCACAAAGGTCATCGCCCATGCGATGCGCGGCAACGTGCTGTGGTCCGTGGTCGAAATGACCGCCAAGGTCGAAGGTGTGCATCGTGATCTGGCGCCGGGCCAGTCCCTGCGCTTCATCCGCTGCGATCTGCTTGAACGCAGCGGCGGCCAGTGGGGCTACAAGCCGCTGGAAGAGTCCATGCACCCGTACTACTACTCGTGCCCGCTGTCCTATCTGGACCTCGCACCGGAGCAGTCCGCCGACTGGCGTGCAGGCGTTCGCGCTTACCACGCACGACGGCGCACACCCACGGCTGTCACGGCTCCCGCCGCGACACTGATGGTCTGAGCCAGGAGGAACCGACATGGACCCGATCCTGGCTGCGCTCTCCGCCTCGCTGTTGAAGCTCGTTGAAGGCAGTTTGTCCAACGACGAAGTTTCTTCCGACGAGGAAATGCTGGCGTACTTCATTGACAACGGCCTCACCGAGGAGCAGGCACGGCAGGCGCTGACCTACCGCGACCAGTACCTCAACAACATCTACCTGGACGGCTTCACGCCGATCACCGCGGTGGACGAGGCGCTTCACTTCAACCCGCACACCCGGCAGTTCGAGCCGGACTGAGCGGCTTTCTTCCACCCCCTGGGGCAGTACTTGCCCCAGCGGGCGGTGCTGTTCCCGTTCATCCGAGGACACCACCATGCCCGCACACACTTCTTCCACCACGCTGCACCGCATCGACGAATGCCCCGACGTGATGGCCGACGCTTGCGTCGGCGACGACCAGGGCAACCTGATCTTCCTGTCGATCTGGGCGCGCGACACCGCCGTCCAGCAGTTCCTCGCTCGCCTGACCCTCGGGCGCGACGAGCAGGGACTGGACCAGTTCCACGTCATCACCGGCCAGGGCGGCAGCGTCCCGGTGTTCATCGGCAATGTCGATCGCCTGGAAAAGCGCATGACCCGCGCTTACCGGCGAACGCTGTTCGGTTCGCTGTCCAACGTGTGGCTGTTCGACCGGCGCTGCGTCAAGCCCGACAAGGCCAACGCCAGCGCTTTGGCACTGCTGCCGCGCGACAGCGCCCACCGGCTTGACCGCCTGTGGATGCTGGTGCGGGACACCTGCCCGTTGCCGCTGCTCGACCACTGGCGCGAGACCGTGCTGGAACTGCTGCAAAGCCGCGAAATGCTGGCCCGCCTTCCGTTCGCCCTCGGGCCGCTGGAAGGCCATCGGCTCGCCATCGACGTGCCGGCGCTGACCCTGGCGCTGGGCTCCCTGATCCGCAGTGACGCGCTCACCGCCTATCCGTATCCGGCCAAGATCTGGACGCCGGAAGTGGTAGCGGCCTGACCCACCCACGGAGGCACGCCTTGGCGTACCTCCGTCTTTCATCCCCGCCAACCAGGAGACTTCCATGGCCCTCATGTTCCCGCGGCTCGCCCGCAATTTCGTAAAGAACGGGTACTTCCCCACGGATGAACCCACGCTCGAAAGAGCCCTCAATGCACTGATGCCCAGCGACGGGCCGATGTGCATCCTCGATCCCTGCGCCGGCGAAGGCGTGGCGATCGCCGAAGCCGCCCATGCCCTCGGGCGCGAGCAGGCCAAGGCGTTCGCCGTCGAGTTCGACCCGGAGCGGGCACGTCATGCCCGTGGCCTGGTCGATCACTGCCTGCACGCGGACCTGATGGACACGATGGTCTCCAAGCAATCCTTCGGGTTGCTCTGGCTCAACCCGCCGTATGGCGACCTGTCCAAGGACGTCAACGGCAACATCGGCTACCAAGGCCAGGGCCGTGCCCGCCTCGAAAAGCTGTTCTATCAGCGTTCGCTGTCGCTGTTGCAGTACGGCGGCGTGCTGGTCTTCATCGTCCCCGGCTACGTGCTCGACGCGGAGTTGGTCGGTTGGCTGACACGCCACTACACGGACCTGCGCATCTACCGAGCGGTGGAAACGCAGTTCAAGCAGGTGGTGATCTTCGGCCGAAGGGTGCGACAGCGTGAACAGGCTCCCGATGGCGTCAAGGCCGTGCGCAATCTGCTGCTGCAGGTTGGGCTTGGCGAAGTCGAAGCCGAGGAGCTACCGAGCGATTGGCCGTTCCTGCCGTACATCGTCCCCGCCAGTCCGGCCGAGCCGGAGCATTTCTTCCGCGTGACGATGGAGCCCGAGCAGTTCGCCGACGAGGTTGGCAGGCTGCAAGGCCTCTGGCCGTCGCTGGACACGCACCTGGGGGCCGCGCAGCAGTCGCTGCGTCCACCGGCGCGGGCTTTGTCCCACTGGCATCTCGCCCTGGCTCTGGCCGCGGGCGCGATCTCGGGGGTTGTGCGCTCCAAGACCGGGCGCGTGCTCGTCGTCAAAGGTGACACCCACAAGGACAAGACGCTCCAGCGTGAATTCACCGAACGCGAAGACGGCTCGATCGCCGAGACCCGCATCCTCACCGACAAGTTTGTGCCCGTCATCCGCGCGTGGGACATGACGCCTGGCTCCGCGACACGGGGCGAGGTGTTGACCATCCGCTGACTCACCGGACGCGCTGCCGTCCTGCTATTCCCACATCGAAGGAGAAACACCATGTTCGCAAACCCGTTCAAGCGGCCCGCGCCGCAGAAGCAACCGTTGTTCGCACCGGGTACGCTGAAGTTGAGCGAGAAGGTGCATTGGTTGGCACGCAAAGGCCTGATCGACCCCTTGGCCTATGTCCAGCGCCACGTGCGCGGTGACTGGGGCGAGATCGACGAGGCCACCCGCCAAGCCAACAACGTCGCAATCCAACAGGACAACCTGATGATCTCGCAGTTCAGGATCACGCCGGACCTGGCACTGATCGTCAAGACCAGCGAGGACCATGAAACCACGGTGGTCCAGCTATCCGAAGAGCACGACATGCTCTGAAGACGCTGCATCGCCATCTTCATCTACCCACCCACCGGGGCCGTCTCCCCGCTGGGGTGCCGCGGCCCCTTCATCCAGAAGGAAACGTCATGGCATCCAGCGTGTCTTGCGCTCTCGCATCTGCCTCAACGTCTGCCCCCGAGCTTTTCTCTACAGGGGAGATCGTCCTAACACCCGGGGTCAAGGCCCTGGTCCGTCGCCGCTACATCGATGCTGGCACCTGTCTCAACCGCCATAGGCGCGGAGATTGGGGCGATGTCGATGAAGCCGAGCGGCACATCAACGAGAACTATGGGCTGCAAGGCCGAGAAAAACTGTTCTCGCGTTACCCGATTGCGAACGGCGTCTGGTTGGAAGTCTGGACCATGTACGACCGCAGCATGACGGTTCTTCTGCTGCCTTACGAGTAATCGCATCCAGCGGCCGCGCGCCGCATCTTCTTCCCACCACGGGGCATGCCATCGCCCCGCTGGGGGTGGTGCATGCCCCATTTTCTTTGGAGCATCACCATGTCCCTCGATCTCGAAACCACCACCGCCGAAGCCACGTCCGTACAGGGCGAACTGCTCGACGCGGAATCTTCCCCTCTGACCCTGAGCCTTCAGGATTTCGTCGGCGAGTTCGGCGACGAACTGCTCGACGCCCTCAACAGCGCCAACCCGCCGGTCTATACCGGCCAGCCGCAGGCGCACCGGCAACTCGTCGTCGCCAGCCTCAAGCGCAAGCTGTTCCCGGCCCAGGCCGAAGTCGTCCATGCCGCCGCCGAGCTGCTGATCGACCGTGGCGAACGCGCCGCGATCGTCAACGGCGAAATGGGTTGCGGCAAGACGACCGTCGGCATTGCCACGGCCGCCGTGCTCAACGCCGAAGGGTATCGCCGCACCCTGGTGCTTTCGCCACCGCACCTTGTTTACAAGTGGCGGCGCGAGATCCAGGAGACGGTAGCGGGCGCCAAAGTGTGGGTGCTCAACGGGCCGGATACGCTCGTCAAGCTCATCAAGCTGCGTGAGCAGTTGGGTGTCCAGCCCACGGGTCAGGAGTTCTTCGTCCTGGGCCGCGTGAGGATGCGGATGGGCTTTCACTGGAAGCCTGTCTTCACCCAGCGGCGCACCCGTCACGGCGACGTGGCGGCCTGCCCGGACTGCGGCACGGTCATCACCGACCTCGACGGCGAGCCGGTCAACCCTGCCGCGCTCGAAGCCGAGGAATACCGCAGGAAGTGCAGCCACTGCGCCGCGCCCCTGTGGACGCTGATTCGTCCGCGAAGCATGGCCGGTAGCGACCAGTCCTCGGCCGTCCTCAAAGCCTTGAAGCGCATCCCCACCATCGGGGAAGTCACCGCGCAGAAGCTGATGCAGAAGTTCGGCGACGGCTTCCTGGCCTCGATGCTCGGCGACAACATCCATGAGTTCATCAACCTCATGGACGGCAACGGCGAGCTGGTGTTTTCCGACCGTCAGGCCACGCGCATGGAGCGTGCGATGGCCAATATGGAGTTCGGCTTCGGCGAGGGCGGCTATCAGCCGTCCGAGTTCATCAAGAGGTACCTGCCGCAAGGCACGTTCGATCTGCTCATCGCTGATGAAGCGCATGAGTACAAGAACGGCGGTTCCGCACAGGGTCAGGCCATGGGTGTGCTGGCAGCGAAGGCTCGCAGAACCTTGCTGCTGACTGGCACGTTGATGGGCGGCTACGGCGACGATCTGTTCTACCTGCTGTTCCGAGCACTGCCTGGACGGATGATCGAAGACGGCTACCGCCCGACCACGAGCGGCAGCATGACCTCCGCCGCCATGGCCTTCATGCGCGACCACGGCGTACTGCGCGATATCTATTCCGAGAGCACCGGCACGGCGCACAAGACGGCCAGGGGCACCAAGGTATCGGTGCGCACGGTCAAGGCTCCCGGCTTCGGGCCGAAAGGAGTCTTGCGGTGCATTCTGCCGTTCACGATCTTCCTCAAACTCAAGGACATCGGCGGCAATGTGCTGCCGCCGTATGACGAGGAGTTTCGTGAAGTCCAGATGGACGTGGCGCAAGCCGCGGCCTACCGCGACCTGGCGGGTCGGCTGACCGCGGAGCTGAAACAGGCTCTGGCGCGACGCGATACGACGCTGCTGGGTGTGGTGCTCAACGTGCTGCTCGCCTGGCCGGATTGCTGCTTCCGATCGGAAACCGTGGTGCATCCGCGCACGCGCAACACCTTGGCGTTTGTCCCGGCTCAGTTCAACGAGTTCGAGATCAGCCCCAAGGAGCGTGAGCTGATCGACATCTGCAAAGAGGAGAGGGCCCAGGGCCGCAAGGTCCTGGCCTATACGGTCTATACCGGCACGCGCGACACCACGTCGCGCCTGAAGGTGTTGCTGGAGCAGGAAGGCTTCAAGGTGGCGGTGCTGCGCGCGAGCGTGGACGCCAGCCGCCGCGAGGACTGGATCGCCGAACAACTGGACCGTGGCATCGACGTGCTCATCACCAATCCCGAGCTGGTCAAGACGGGATTGGACTTGCTGGAGTTTCCGACGATCGTGTTCATGCAGTCGGGCTACAACGTGTACTCGCTCCAGCAGGCGGCACGCCGCTCCTGGCGCATCGGGCAGAAGTTGCCGGTGCGCGTGATCTACCTCGGCTACGCCGGTTCCTCGCAGATGACCTGCCTGGAACTGATGGCCAAGAAGATCATGGTCTCGCAGTCCACCTCGGGCGACGTGCCCGAATCGGGGCTGGATGTGCTCAACCAGGACGGTGATTCCGTCGAGGTCGCCCTGGCCCGGCAACTGGTCGCCGCCTGATCCCCACGCCAACGCCGGCCTAGCGCCGCCGGCTTTCTGTTGTTCCTACCTCGTAGCCATGCCCGCGTTCTTCGCGGGTATGGCTACGCATTTTCATTTCAAGGAGATTTCCATGAACACCAACACCCCTCCGATCGAACCCGCCGACGGCGGCGAGATCGAGATGCAAGTCGCTGTCGCCTGCGTCGATGCCTCCGGCACCCCCGACATGCCGGTCTTCAAGGTCAGGACCACCCAGGAGGAATACGACCAGGGTGCCCACTACTACAAAGCCAAG
Source organism: Cupriavidus sp. UBA2010 (assembly GCF_002335265.1). Taxonomy (NCBI): domain Bacteria; kingdom Pseudomonadati; phylum Pseudomonadota; class Betaproteobacteria; order Burkholderiales; family Burkholderiaceae; genus Cupriavidus; species Cupriavidus sp. UBA2010. Next base: position 145,330 of record NZ_DDCI01000005.1, on the reverse strand, counting down.
GATCTGGCCGAAGAAGCCCGGTACGAAGGGCCGTTCGTCTGCTTCGACGCTGCCGAATATGGCCCCATCCTGTCGGCCGCCCGCGAACTGGGTCTTGTCCCGCAAGCCGTCGTGGTCGATATGACCGACGGCCAGATCCACTCCATCCGCTGCGACACCGGCGAGATCAAGGTCGTCTGCTACGACACCAGCGACACCGACGAGTACTCGGCGGCGATGGCGGACCGGCCGCTCAGCGGGAACGGCCAGCTCGTGCGCTGCTAGGCGCATGCTCAGTTGGCGGATCGATGCTGGTCTGAAGCGGACTCGGGAATGATGTGGCGCGTACAACTCTATTGATGGTCCTGACTGGGAATCTCTTCGGGGCTTTGCATTGCGAACGGGACTGTTTGGACAGTCCCGTTCGCAAGCAAAGTCGGACTTCTTAATTTTCACTTAATCGTAGAACAATATAATCCAGTGGGAATATTTTTTTCATATAAATCAAATGCTTAGTGATTGATTTCAATCAATTAGACAAATCCCAACAAGGCGGAAAATCTACTGTGCGAACGTCAATGGATTTTCACAATGCCTACGATCCTTCATCCTAAGCCCGAGCCCCCCTCCCGCGCCACGCAGCGACTGTTTCGAGCGCTTCTAGCCCGCCGTTCGCAGCTTGCGGTCACGTTTGCGGCATGCGTCTCCCTGGTATGGCTGGCTGCTTTGGCGCAGGACACGCCTGCCACGGCGCATGCACAGATTCCCCAGATCATCGACGATCTGCCCGCCGACTATGCAGCCGACCTCACGCCGCAGCAGCGCGAGCAGGTCGATCTCGGCCGCTATGTCGCGCGTCTGGGCGACTGCGTAGCCTGCCACACCGGGGACAAGTCCAAGCCCATGGCAGGCGGCCTCGCGCTGGAGACGCCGTTCGGCAAGCTCTACTCCACCAACATCACACCGGACAAGACCACGGGCATCGGCGGCTACAGCTTCGAGCAGTTCGAGCGCGCCATGCGCAAGGGTGTGGCGGCCGACGGCCACAACCTGTACCCCGCCATGCCGTATCCGTCCTACGCCAAGATGACGGCGGAGGACATGAAGGCGCTCTATGCCTACCTGATGCAAGGCGTCAAACCCATCGAGCAGGCCAACCGGCCTTCCGACATGGGTTTCCCGTTCAACCAGCGCTGGGGCCTGTCGCTGTGGAACTGGATGTTCCTGGACGATGAACCCTTCAAGCCCCTGGAAGACAAGGGGCAGGTGTGGAACCGCGGCGCCTATCTGGTTCAGGGCTTGGGCCATTGCGGCGCCTGTCATACGCCGCGCGGCATCGCCTTCCAGGAAAAGACCATGACCAGCGAGGGCGGCAATGACCATCTGTTCCTGGCTGGAGAAACCGTGGAAGGCTGGCGCGCACTGAGCCTGCGCAACCTCTGGACGCCGGAGGAAACCGCCGAGATGCTAAAGACCGGGCGCAATCGGCACGGCACCGTCTCGGGCAACATGGTCGACGTGGTGCAGCACTCCACGCAGTACATGACCGATGCCGACCTGCTGGCCATCGGCACCTATCTGAAATCGCTGCCGCCCGGCAAGGATGACCTGCCCATGCAGGTCGTCCAAGGCCCCGGGCCAGTCATCACCCCGCGCCAAAGCGGGGGGGCGGCCAAGCCCGGTGACATGCCCATCGACATCTTCACCTCGCGCGGCGGGCTGGGCTACCTGCAGTTCTGTGCCGACTGCCATCGCTCCAATGGTGACGGTGTGCCCAACGCGTTCCCGTCTCTGGCGGGCAACAACACCCTGCAGTCGCAGGACCCGTCCACGCTGATCCATATCATGCTCACCGGCTGGCGGGCTCCCGTCACGCAAAGCCATGCTCGACCTTTGACAATGCCCTCATTCGCGCAACTGAGCGATCAGGAAATCGCCGAGATCCTGAACTTCACGCGCCGCGCCTGGGGCCGCGTCGATGCGCGCGACATCAAGGTCAGTGACGTGACCAGCGCCCGCAGGCAACTCGATGCCAAGGCCGACAGCCATCGTCCCTTCGAGACCCCGCGCCTGGCTGAGATGCTCAAGGAAAAGAACGGCGAGCAACTGGTGCTGGGCGCGCGCTTGAACATCGACACGGCGCGCATGCTGCCCAACAACGTGGGCAACAAGCTCAACTGCGCCAGTTGTCACCTGAACGCAGGTACCGTGGCCGATGGTTCTCCCTATGTCGGTGTCTCTGCCTTCTTCCCCAGCTACGCTCCGCGCGCGGGCCGTGTCATCACCCTGGAGGACCGCATCAACGGCTGCTTCCTGCGCTCGATGAACGGCAAGCCGTTGCCCATCACCAGCGACGAGATGAAAGCCATGGTCGCCTACTTCGACTGGATGAAACGCGAGACCAAGCCCGAAGACAAGGTGGAAGGGCGCGGCGTGGGCAAGATCGACCAGCGGCTCATTCCCAACACCGAGAACGGCAAGCGGATCTATGCGGCCCAGTGTGCACTGTGCCACGGAGACAACGGCGAAGGCGTCAAGAACGCCAAGGGGGAGATGGTGTATCCGCCGCTGTGGGGCGACGAGTCCTTCAATATCGGCGCCGGTATGGCCCGCACCTACACGGCGGCCGCCTTCGTCAAACGCAACATGCCCATTGCTTTCGGCACGCACTTCCCCTTGGGCCAAGGCGGGCTGAGCGATCAGGAGGCGGTCGACGTGGCCGAATACTTCAGCCATATGCCACGCCCGGACTTCCCGGCCAAGGTCAAGGACTGGCCCCAGGACAAGAAGCCCGCGGATGCCCGCTATTGACCGAATCGTTCGATGCTCGCCGATTGATCGCCGGCGTGGCGTCCCCGCGCCGGGGACATCACGGTCGTGATCAGACCCCCTCGGCCCTCGGCCGCCCGCCCATGGAAGGCTGCCAAGGTCGCAGTCCAGAGGGCGTCTCGGCCCGGTTGGGCGTCGGCTCGTGGTAATCTACCTTCTAGTAGAGAGCAACTGCGAGTGGAGTGCGTCACCGGCCATGAACCAAACCATGCCTTCGAGTACTCGGGCATCCCTGATGCAAACAGCCGAGTCTCTTTTGTGCACCCGGGGCTATGCCGGCTTCAGCTACGCCGACTTGGCGGAGGCAGTCGGCATCCGCAAGGCCAGCATCCACCACCACTTCCCCGCCAAGGAAGACCTGGGGGTGGCTGTGGTGGAGGCCTATGTGGAGCGCGTCGCACGGGGCCTTGAGGGCATCGAGCACGAGTGCCCCACCGTCGATGACCGCCTGGCCGCTTTTTCGCAATGGTTCACGCAGAGCATGGGGCGTCGCCAGTTGCCCTTGTGCGGCGCGCTGGCCGCCGAAATGACCGTGTTGCCCGAGCGCCTTCAGACGTTGACCCGGCAATTCTTCCGCCTCCAGCTCCAGTGGCTGCAAAAAGTGCTCGACGAAGGCAAGGCGGCCGGGCAGTTGCCACAGGACGCAGACACCGCGGCCCGTGCCCGCCAGGTCCTGGGCTTGCTGGAAGGCGTCAGCTTCATCGATTGGGCCTTGAACGAGAACCCGCCATCGCTTGCCAGCGATGTCCTGTACCGGATTGCCGGGGTGGTCCGGTCACAGGCTGCTGCGCAGCGCAAGCACGATGTTTCTTGATTTGACCTTCTCTGCCGGCCTCCCCAGGCGGGCCGTTCGCGCATGCGCGATCGAACGCCCACAGCCCGCCGAATGAGCGCCGGATGACGATGCCTGGCACCCACGACCCCACCGCTGCGGCGAGGCGGCGACTCCAGGGGACGGCCTATCTGCTGGTCACCGCTGTCGGCTGGGCCGTCAATTGGCCCGCCATGAAGCTCCTCCTGCAAGCCTGGCCGCCGATGTTCTCTCGCGGCCTTGCGGGGGTGGCCGCCGCGATCGGGCTGGCGGTGCTGGCCGCCATGCAGGGCCATCGCCTGATGCCGCCGCGCAAGGTGATGCCGCGCCTGGCGCTGGCCGCCTTCACCAACGTCTTTGCCTGGATGGGCTTCTCGACGCTGGCGTTGAACTGGGTGAACGTGGCCGAAGGCGTGCTGCTGGTCTACACGATGCCGATCTGGGTCACTTTGCTGGTCTGGCCCTTGCGGGGTGTGCGCCCCACGGCGAGCGGCTTTGCCGCTCTGCTGCTGGGTCTGGCCGGTGTCATGGTGTTGCTGGGTGCCCAGGGTTTCTCCGTCACTGGCGGGCAGGCGCTGGGCATCGGCTTCGCGCTGGCTGCCGCAGTGCTGTTCGCCCTGGGCACGATCCTCAACGGCGCGCCGCTTCCCTTGCAGCCCCTCGTCTCGACGGCGTGGCAGGTGGGGCTGGGCTGCCTGCCCATGCTGGTATTCGGTATCGTGTTCGAGCATCCCCGGCTGGATGCTTTGAACCCTTGGCAGTTCGCCAGCCTGATCTACATGGCCCTCATCCCCATGGCGATCTGCTATCTGACCTGGTTCGCGGCGCTGCAGCGCCTGCCGGCATCGGTGGCGGCAACCGGCATGCTGCTGGTGCCCTTGCTGGGGGTCCTGTCCGCCGCCGTCATGCTGGGCGAGCCCATCGGCGCCAGGGAAGTCATCTCGATGCTGCTGACGCTCAGTGGCGTGGCGCTGGTGCTGAGACGGCCCTGATCGCGCCGCGCCTTCAGCGCTGCGGCTGCGCCTGGCGAAGCGAACTCGATCGGGTGGTGATCACGACGCCGAGCAGCACCACGGCACCGGCCAGCCAGCTGCGCAGAGCGAGATGTTCGCCCAGGACCAGCATGCCCAGCAAGGCGCTGAGCACGGGCACGGACAGTTGCAGCGAGCCGGCGGCGATCGCCGTCATACGTACGCGCACCCAGTACCAGATGGCGTAGCCCAGCGCAGAAGCCAATGCGCCGGAGAGCGCGGCGTAGCCTAGTCCAGCCCCATCCGCCCGGAGGCCGCCTGGCGAGGCGAACAGCAGGACACCCGCCAGCGGCACGGCCCAGATGAAGCTGCTGGCGGTGCTTCCCACGGGTGCGTTGCTGCCGCGCCCCAGAAGGGAGAACCCACCCCAGGCGATACCGGCGAGCGCCATCAGCAGCGCGGGCAGCAGCGGCGGAGCCGATGCGCCGGGCGCAAGAAAGGCGATCAGGCCGCCGGTGGCCAGCAGCAGCCCCAGCACGTTCGTGCGCTCGCCCCGCGCCACGCCGTAGAGGATCATGGTCAGTTGTGCGCAGGCGAACAGCACCAGGGCGCCCGCCCCGGTGTCGATGCCGCGATAGGCGAACGAGAAGGCTGCGGCATACACGAACAGCAGCACCGCGGACGCCCAGGACGCCTTGAACCCCGGACGCCGGCCATGCGGACCTGCCAGGACCAGCAACCACAACACGCCGGCGCCGCAGGCCAGCCGCACAAAGGTGAACGTGGCCGGGTCGATGATGGTGGTCTGAAACGCCAGCCTGGCCAGCAGGGAGTTGGCGGCGAACGCCAGCATGGCGCAGACCGCCAGCGCGACCGCGAGTGGGCCCTGGCCGGCCGGTTGCCCAGTTTCCTGGGGCATGTGGGGATCGCCCATACTGGCTTCAAACGCCTCTTGTCTTCAGATCTGGCAGGCATCGGGACCGCAAGCGGCGCCGTCCGCCGCCGCGGCCACCGGCTCGGGGGATGAGGCGCCCGCCTGCGTCAGCGCCGCCACGAACGTTTCGGTCGGTTGCGCGCCTGACAGGTACAGTTTGTCGTTGAAGACAAACAGCGGCACGCCATTGGCGATGGCATTGGCCTGCATCTCGTCGTGCTCGACCTCGCGCACGCGCTCGAAGTCCAGGTCGGCCCATTCCGCGTCGGACAGACCGGCTTGCGCCGCGATGGCCCGCAGCTCGTCGCGGTTGAAGATGTCTTTGCCATCGGTGATGCTGGCTTTGGAGAGAGCTTCGATCAGACGTTGGCGCGACGCCTGTGTGGGCAGGCTCTTGACCAGCGCGTGGGCGTCCGCGGTATCGCCGAAGCGCATGGTGCCGAAGTTGTAGGCCAGGCCCTCCCTGGCGCCGTGGGCGGTGACCGCCGCCATCATCTGGCGTGCTCCGCTTTCGCTGCCGAACTTCATCCTGAGCGCCGAGGCGAAGTCCATGGGTGCCATGCCCCGCGCGATCCGGTATGCGCGGCTGCTCACTTCCACCTGGATCTGCCCGGCCAGTTGCTCCACGGCCTGGTCGAAGCGGCGCTTGGCGATCCAGCACCAGGGGCAAACGAAGTCGGACCAGATGTCCACTTTGACGATTTTCATTGAGCACTCTTTCGTTGAGGACTGTCAGGCACGAGCGAAAGGACTGGCGGGTTCAACCTCGCAGTCCCGTCGCAAGCGATGTGATCGCCATGGACCTTATGGTTTCTCCACGAGGACTAGCTCGGGCACCATGCGCACGGCCTTGGCGAAGTTCGAGAAGTTCGGCGAGGTATCGATGACGGCGCGGTGGATCTCCTCCATCTGCTCGGGCGTGCCATCGGCGTCGATGCGCACGATGTACTTGACCTCGTCGTAGCCGGGGTTGACGTTCGCATCCAGCCCCAGGAAGCCACGTAGATCCAGTTCGCCGACCGTCTGGATCTCCAGCGACCGCACCGTCACACCCTTGGCGGCGGCATTGGCGACGTAGCCCACGGTCATGCACGCATTGAGGGCCGCCATGAGCAGCTCCTGCGGGTTGGGCGAGGTATTGGTGCCCAGCAGTTCGGCGGGTTCGTCGGCCGTGATGGTGAAGTCGCGCGCATGGGTCTTACCGCACAGGTCGTAGGACTTGACGGTCGTGGCGGAACGGGTCTGGCCGTCCCAGCGCGTGTTGACCTCGAACCTGGCAATTGCGTTGTCGGGGTTCTGGCGGATGCCTTCGGCGAACTGCCGGAAGCCGTCGACGTCGATGCCGTTGAGAGAGGTGGTCATGGGATCTCCTTGGGTGGGAAATTGAGGCCGGAAGCCCTGCGAAAACGGATACCGCCCCGTAATCTACCATCTAGCAGGTAGTTTTGCACAGCGGCGTTTTATCCAGGCCCTTTCAGATGGTGGATATCGGGGGCGCTCGCGCATTGCCGCACGCACCGCAGCTCCAGTTCCGATCACCTCGTCGGCAACCCCCAGTTCGCATTCCTGGCTGACCTCATGCTTCCAGCTCACGCCGCGATCCGGCGGAGAAATCCGCCCGAGCGCACGCGCACGCAGGCACAGCAAGCGTTTCAGCGCTCAATCCCGATTCCAGCCAGGCCTTGCGCCAGGGTTTCGTGGGAAAGCTCGCCGATGTACCGCGAGATCAGGCGACCCTGAGCGTCGAAGAAGAGCGTCGTGGGCAATGCCGCCTGCCCGCCGACACTGGCGGTAGCCTGGCCCTTCGGGTCGAGCAGCACATGGTGCAGCGTAAGCTTCATCCCGACGAGAAAGCTCTGCACCCTCTCGGCGGCCTCGCCCTGGTTCAAAAAGACGAAGTATGCGTGCGGGTAGTCCGCCTGTGCCTGTTGCAGCAACGGCATCTCGCGCCGGCATGGCGGGCACCAGGTGGCCCATAGGTTGACGACCATTGGCTTTCCCGCGAAGGATTGCAGTTCGACGCTCGTGCCCTCCAGGGTAAGTGCCGCCCCCGCGGGGATGCGGATGTCGCTGTGCATGTTCCACTGAAGGCTCACGGAGCCGATCACCCATGCGACGGTAGCAACGCCCAGGCCGGCCAGCAGCGGCTTGCGCGACTGCGAATGCCTGTCGCGATCCAGCGTCGTGGCGTAGAACCAGCCCGCAATCACACCGATCTGGCCGTTCCACCCACCGTCGCGGATGTCGAGGATATCCAGCGGCGCCTGCAGGTAGGCATCGCGGTACGAGTAAACGAAGGCCAGCCGGGAGACCACGATCGTGACCAACAACACCCGCCAGGCCAATGCCGCCACCTCAACACCTTGGCGTCGGCCCCAGGACACACCAACGACCATGCCGAGCGCCGCGGCCGCCACCGCCATCAGCAAGGACCACGGAAGCGCGATCGGGCCAACGTACAGCGCCGTCCCCATGGTCATGCTCCGGTGAAGGGTGATTCGCCGACCGGCATAGGGACCTCTGCGATCAGGCCTCCTCCCTGCCGGGATGCCAGCAGCAGCCTGCCGCCGTACAACAGTCCCATGCCGTCGCGATCGCGCAGGCCGATATCGAGCACACCGTGCCCTTGCGACCTGACAACGATCCCCGCGCCACTTCGTTCGTTATCCTCAACCAACAGCATGCACATCTGAGCTTCGTCTAGCCTGAACCTGGCGGCCATGCTAGGGGAGAAGTTCGCTGCATGCCGGTTGTGACGCCCGATCCTGCGGGATTTTAGTTTCGCTTCATCGGTTGGAATCAGCATCCCGGGCCAGTTTGGTCACCGACATGCTGAGGGTCGGCTACGGCTGGCGGTACAGCGCCTTGCGCAGCACCTCGGGGCTCGTGTGGGGCAGCTCGGGGCGCAGGTCTGTGCCACGCACATTCAGCGTGCCCATGCCTTCGCATCCGTTCAGAACCTCCGAGAGGTGTCGGGGCATGGTTTCGCCGCAAATCTGCGATCGCAACAACGGCTGCACTTCCTGTACTACCTGGACGATACGCGGACGGCATCCGGCCCACCTCCCTAAAAAACGGGCAACCCCCAGTTCGCATTCCTGGCTGACCGCGCAACCGCGCGCCGCCAAGGTATCGGCATCACCACAGAAGAGCCGATGCCATGCCCGCAATTCCTGTATCCCGGCACCTGGCCGGCGCCGGTCTCCTGGCCGCAGTGCTGGCCAGCGGCTGCGCGACTACTCCGGTGCCGCAAGCGCCCGAAGCCGTCGAAGAGGTTTCGCACGCGCCCAGGCCGGCAATGCCCGAGTTCGTGCCCGTCGCGCGTTATGGCCGCTACACCCTCGTAGAACTGGCGCCGATGGCGGCGCAGCGCGACCTGCTGCTGCAGACCATCGATGTCGCCATGCCCGAGGACGCCCGCGCCACGGTGGGCGACGGGCTGCGGCATGTGCTCAAGCGCAGCGGCTACGGCCTTTGCCAGACCATCCATGCCGTGATCGAGCTGTACGCGTTGCCGCTGCCGGCGGCACATCTGCATCTAGGCCCCATGACCTTACGCGATGCGCTGCTCACCCTGGCCGGCCCGGCCTGGGAGCTGCACGCGGATGACCGGGCGCGGCAGGTCTGCTTCGAGCGGCCTGGCCGCGACGCAGGCGGCGAGCCGATTTCCGAGTCGCCCACTGCGGAAACGGTGCAGACGGTCCCGCTGGCGCCTTCGGTTTCAGGAGGCCAGCCATGAACACGCCGCAATCTCCCCGGCGTCCAACTGCCGCAGTGGTGATGCAGAGCCTGGTGTGGCTATGGCTGATCTGCCTCAGCGTGCTGGTGGTCCTGGGCCACCAGACGATGAGCAACCCGGCGGAGCAGGAGAGACTCGATGCCCGCCTGCAACGCCTTGAAGCGCAGACGACCGGACTGGCCGAGACCACTCAGGACCTGCAGCAGCGGCCCGCGGCCGCCACCGCCGCAGGCCTGCAGGACACCCGCCATGCCCTGGAGGCGCGCATCGCCCAGGTCGAGCAGGGGCTGAGCGGCCATGCTGCGGCAGACGACCTCCAGGCGCTGCGCGCGGACGTCGAGCAGATCAAGGCGCGCCAGACGGCGACGCGAACCGCTGCATCGGCCCGGCCGCGTCCACAGAACCAACCCACTGCGGCCAGGCCCGAACCACCGCCGCTGCCGTTCCACGTCGCTGGCGCTGAACTGCGGGCCGGTCAGCGCAGCGTGTCCGTCGCACCGAATGACGGGGACTTCGCGCCCGACCAGCTTCAGGTGCTGCTGCCGGGCGATTCGGTCGGCCCATGGCGCTTGCAGGCGGTCGAAGGCAACACCGCGGTGTTTCAGGCCGGCGACCAGACCCGCCGCGTGGCAATTCCCTGACAGGAGCCGGCACCATGAAGCCATCGATCATCGTTTCCGCGCTCCTGCTGGCGACGCATTTGCCCGCCTCGGCGCAGCAGCCCGCTACGGTGCCCGCCCGCAACGCGCAGAGCCAGGAGCGGCCAACGGTCGCCCGCTCCCTGGACGATCGGGCGGCCAGCGAATGGGGTCTGCAACCGCAGGAATGGGCGCGCTACCGCGAGCTGATGGACGGGCGACTGGGCATCCAGTCGCCCAACCTGGACCCGCTGTCCGCCCTGGGCATCGAGGCGCGCACCGACGAAGAACGGCGGCGCTACGCGGAGCTGCAGGTGCAGGTCGAGGCGCGCCGCGTCGAGAAGCTGCTCGCCTACCAGCGCGCCTACGACGAGGCCTGGCAGCGCCTGAACCCTGGCATGCAGCGCGTGAACCTGCCCGACGACAAGCCAAGCGCCGTCGCCACGGGCGGCAGCGGGCGCATGGCCGTGTTCGTCAAGGACGGTTGCGCGGCTTGCGGGCAGCTCGTGCAGCGCCTGCAATCCTCAGGCACCGCGTTCGATGTGTACATGGTCGGCAGCCGCCAGGATGACGCGCGCATCCGCGACTGGGCCAAGCGCGCGCAGATTGACCCGGCGCGCGTGCGCGCCGGCAGCATCACGCTGAACCACGACGGCGGCCGCTGGCTGTCGCTGGGCCTGCCCGGCGATCTGCCCGCCGCCGTGCGCGAAGTGAACGGCCAATGGCAGCGCCAGCCGTAGCCATGCCCCTGCGCGCACTGGTGCTCGCTGCCGGCCTGTATGCCGGTGCCGCCCTGGCCCAGGAGGTTCCGCCACCGGCATACCAGCTTGCCGCCCAGCGCGCAGGCATCCCCTCGACCGTGCTCTACGCCGTGGCCTTGCAGGAGAGCGGCATCCGGCGCAACGGGCGCCTGGTGCCGTGGCCGTGGTCCCTCAACGTCGCCGGCCAGTCGCGCCGCTTCGCCACGCGCGCCGACGCCTGCGCTGGCCTGCAGCAGGCGATGCGCGCCACGCCGCACACGCGCATTGACGCGGGCCTGGGCCAGATCAACCTCGGCTACCACAAGCACCGCTTTACCGGCGCGTGCGACTTGCTGGACCCGTATCGCAACCTGGCCGTTGCCGCCGAGATCCTGAAGGAGCAACACACCCCCGGCGAGGAATGGCTGCTGGCGATCGGCCGCTACCACCGCCCCGCAGGCGGCGAGCCCGCCGCCCGCTATCGGCGCAGCGTGTCGCGCCACCTCGCGCGTGTGCAGGGCCCGCGCTCAACCGCCGCGGTACTCGCCGCGCGCCAGGAGACCTCCCCATGACGACAACCCATCGGACCAACATCACGTTGACGAGCCTTCTCGTACTGCTGGCAGGCCTGCCGCTGGCCTCGCGTGCCGGCGAGCCGCTGATCGTGGTCGAAGACCGCGGCGGCACGTCGGCATTGCCGTACTACGAAGCCCTGAACCTCCAGCCGCGCGCCAACGCGCCGGCCCGCCCACCCATCCCGACGCCCCGGGTTCCCGCCACGCCAGCGGACGAAGCCGCGATGCTGCCGGTGCGCAGCAGCAAGCTCACGCCCGGCACCGTCGCGCGGCGCGTGATCGAAGCGCCCGGCCTGCGGCCGTTCGCGGTCATCGGCGACGACGAGGCTTCCCGGGTCTGGTTGCAGCGCCGCGCCGCCGCTTTGCGTGAACGCAGCGCGGTCGGCTTGGTGGTCAACGTCGAGACCGCGCAGGGCCTGGCACGGCTGCGCGCTCTGGTGCCTGGCGTACCGCTCGCGCCCGTGGCCGGCGACGACCTGGCCGATCGCCTGGGCCTGCGGCACTACCCGGCGCTGATCACGGCCACCGGCATCGAGCAATGAAGCCATGTCAGGCAAACAGCCGGTCGAGGTTCTGCTACGCCCAGCGGTGGAGCTATACACCGTCGCGGCGTGTGCAGGCGCCGCGTTTCTGTGCCTGGTGGCCCCATGGTCGCTCGCGCTGAGCCCGGCCATGGGCATCGGCAGCGCCTTGGCGTTCGGCGCCTACGGCGCGATCCGCTACCGCGATGCCCGCATCATCCTGCGCTACCGGCGCAACATCCGCCGTCTGCCGCGGTACGTGATGACCAGCAAGGACGTGCCGGTCAGCCAGCAGCGCCTATTCGTGGGGCGCGGCTTTCTCTGGGAGCAGAAGCACACGCATCGGCTGATGCAGACGTACCGGCCCGAGTTCCGCCGCTACGTCGAGCATACGCCGGCCTACCGGCTGACCAGGCGCCTGGAGGAACGGCTGGAGTTCGCGCCGTTGCCGCTCTCGCGCCTGCCGAAGCTCACCGGCTGGGACGTGCCTTTCAACCCCGTGCGCCCGTTGCCGCCTGTGGGAGGCCTGCCAAGGCTGCACGGCATCGAACCCGACGAAGTGGACGTCAGCCTGCCGCTGGGCGAGCGCGTCGGGCACTCGCTGGTGCTGGGCACCACGCGGGTGGGCAAGACGCGTCTGGCCGAGTTGTTCGTTACCCAGGACATCCGGCGTAAGAACGCCGCGGGCGAGCATGAGGTCGTCATCGTCATCGATCCCAAGGGGGATGCCGATCTCTTGAAGCGGATGTACGTCGAAGCCCAGCGCGCTGGCCGCGAAGGCGAGTTCTACATCTTCCACTTGGGCTGGCCGGAAATCAGCGCCCGCTACAACGCCGTGGGCCGCTTCGGTCGGATCTCGGAAGTGGCGACACGCATCGCGGGGCAGCTCTCCGGCGAAGGCAACAGCGCGGCGTTCCGCGAGTTCGCATGGCGCTTCGTGAACATCATCGCTCGCGCCCTGGTGGAACTGGGGCAGCGCCCGGACTACATGCTGATCCAGCGCCACGTCATCAACATCGACGCGCTGTTCATCGAGTACGCCCAGCACTACTTTGCCAAGACGGAGCCCAAGGCCTGGGAGGTGATCGTCCAGATCGAGGCCAAGCTCAACGAGAAGAACATACCCAGGAACATGATCGGGCGCGAGAAGCGCGTCGTGGCGCTGGAGCAGTACCTGAGCCAGGCCCGCAACTACGACCCGGTACTCGACGGACTGCGCTCAGCGGTCCGCTACGACAAGACCTACTTCGACAAGATCGTCGCCAGCCTCCTGCCTCTGCTGGAAAAGCTCACCAGCGGCAAGATCGCCCAGCTCCTGGCGCCGAACTACTCCGACCTGGCCGACCCACGGCCGATCTTCGACTGGATGCAGGTGATCAGGAAGCGCGCCGTCGTCTATGTCGGCCTGGATGCGCTGTCTGATGCCGAGGTCGCCGCAGCGGTCGGCAACTCGATGTTCAGCGATCTCGTCTCGGTCGCCGGCCACATCTACAAGCACGGAATCGACGACGGCCTGCCGGGCGCATCGGCTGGTGCTCGCGTGCCGATCAATGTCCATGCGGACGAATTCAATGAACTCATGGGTGACGAATTCGTGCCGCTGATCAACAAAGGCGGCGGTGCCGGGCTGCAGGTCACGGCGTACACGCAGACCCTCTCGGACATCGAGGCCCGCATCGGCAACCGTGCGAAGGCCGGCCAGGTGATCGGCAACTTCAACAACCTGTTCATGCTGCGCGTGCGCGAGACGGCCACCGCCGAACTGCTGACGAGGCAGTTGCCGAATGTCGAGGTCTATACCACCACCATCGTCTCCGGCGCGACCGACAGCTCGGACATCCGTGGCGCGACGGATTTCACATCGAACACTCAGGACCGCATCAGCATGTCCAGCGTGCCGATGATCGAGCCGTCGCACGTCGTCGGCCTGCCCAAGGGCCAGTGCTTCGCGCTGCTGCAGGGCGGTCAGCTTTGGAAGGTGCGCATGCCGCTGCCGGCGCCGGACCCGGATGAGGTGATGCCGGCGGACTTGCAGCAACTGGCCGGGTACATGCGCCAGAGCTACAGCGAGGCCACTCAGTGGTGGGAGTTCACCAGTTCCCCGAACCTGCAGGATGCAGCCTTGCCCGATGACCTGCTGGATGATGCTGCTCCGGTCGAGCCTGGCGCGGTATCCACCGATACCGACCAGCGCACCGACGAGGCCGCGCCATGAAGGACGCCGCCTCGACCGCGCAACGGGAGCAGAACCAGCGCCAAGGCCTGATCGTCGGCACCATCACCTTGCCGTTCCGGCTGCTCGGCGTACTGATCGGCTCGCTGCTGTTCTCCATCCTGGTCGAGTGCGTCGGCATGCACCTGTTCTGGAAGGATCAGGGCTGGCGCCACTCCCAGCAGATGTTGCAGTACGAGCTGGGACACCTCTCCAACCACTTTACGCGCAGTGTGGTCGTACAGGAGCCGGGGCGCACGGCGCACGAGCTGGTGGATACCGGCTACGAATGGGTGTTCGTGCGCTCGGGGTTGCTGGAGCGCATGAGCCGGACCGCCGAGCGCGCCCGTGCGCCCAGCCACGAGCAGACGCACAACTTCCGCTACTACATCAGCCAGGCCTATGTCTGGGCCGAGAGCTACCTGGTCGCCGCGGCCTTCACGACGCTGACTTTCCTTGTGCGCCTGCTGGTCCTGGTGCTCACGCTGCCGCTGATCCTCACTGCGGCATTCGTCGGCCTGATCGACGGCCTGGTGCGACGGGATGTGCGCCGGTTCGGCGCGGGCCGCGAATCCGGCTTCATCTACCACCGCGCGAAGGCCAGCCTGATGCCCCTGGCCGTGCTGCCCTGGGTCACCTACCTGGCGCTGCCGATCTCGGTGCATCCGCTGGTGATCCTGCTGCCCAGCGCAGCCTTGCTGGGACTGGCCGTGAGCCTGACCGCGGGCAGCTTCAAAAAGTACCTCTAGACCATCAATCCGGTCGTGCGCGGGTTCCTATTGTTTGCGGCCTAAAACAGCCCTGATCTCCACGATCAACCCATTGCTGATCACACAGGAATGGCGCGATGGTGGCTTCGATCTGGCTGCGCGCCGCGCATCGCGGCGTGCCCACTTTTCTCGTGATGGCCCTCGTGCTGGGCCAGTCCCCGATGGCGTTGGCCGAGTCCCCGGCGCAGCGCCAGGAGTTGGTCGCCGCGCTGCGCCAGCTCGACGCGCTGGAACGCACCGTCGCGGACAGCGCCGCGCATACCCCCATCACGCCGGGCGAGCGCTACCACTTCGACTACCCGCGGCTGCTGGCTGACTTGGCGCGCGTGCGCGCCGGCATCCAGTTCCACCTGACGCCATCACGCGCTCAGCCGCGCGACCCCTCCGAACTGGCCGGCGACTACCGCACCGAGCGGGCCGCTTCGCCATCGCCGAAGACGACTGCGGAGGGCGAGCAATGAACGGCGCCCAGGTCTCGGCATTTCAAGCCAACAGCGGCATCGCGCCTTCGGCGATGGCGACCGTCCTGGTCGGCGCCGTGTTCGCGGTCCTGCTCGTGTGGGGCGTCTGGGCCATCCGAACGGCCTACGTGGGGTGGTCCGAGAGCCGCCTCAACCAGCGCCAGTTCCTCGGCGTCTGCATCCGCTTCGTCGCGATGTACCTCGTCCTGAGTTTCTTCCTCCTGTCCTGACCTGAAAGGCCCGACCATGCACAACCGCATCCTCACCTCCCGCTTTGCTCAGCGCGCCGCCGTGGCCCTGGGCGCCGCCGCTCTGCCGGCGCTGTCGTTCGCACAAGGTCTGCCGCAGTTGGAGAACCCGACGCGCGGCACCGGCAACGGCATCATGGAGACCATCCGCAACTACGGCTACGACATCATCATGCTCGTGGCCCTGCTGGTGGTGGCATCGATGTTCATCGGCGTCTGCTACCACGCCTACGGCACTTACGCGGAAATCCACACTGGCCGCAAGACGTGGGGCCAGTTCGGCCTCACGGTCGCCATCGGCGCCGTCCTGCTCGTGATCGGCATCTGGCTGCTCACCGAAGCCACCGGCATCCTGTAAGCGAGGCCGCTATGTCCGAGCAGCAGCACGTCCGCGCGGACGGGACGGTCACGTTCCTTCCGAACCGGCTCAATCGCCATCCCGTGGTTGTGCGGGGCCTCACCGCCGACGAACTGTGGATCTGCTGCGGCCTGTCCGGTGCCGCCGGCCTGCTGGTCGGCACGCCGCTGTCCTGGGTGTTCCGCACGATCGCGCTGGCACCGACGTTCGTCGTCCTGGGCGTGGCGCTGGGCGTGTTCATCGGCGGCGGCATCCTGCGCCGCCTCAAGCGCGGGCGCCCCGACACCTGGCTGTATCGGCAATTGCAATGGCGCATCGCCACGCGCCATCCGCTGATGGCGGGCTGGGTCGGTGGCCATGTGCTGATCTCGCGCTCCGGCTTCTGGACCACCCGGCGGTCTGCTTCAAGGAGCGCACGATGAGCCGCTTCAAGAACGAGATCACCCACCTGCAGGCGCACATCAGGACGCTTCGCCTGGGTGCCGGTGCCCTGGTCATCGTCGCCCTGGTCATGGGTGGCGGCTGGTGGAGCGCGCCGCGCGACCTGACCATCCACGTCCCGCCTGACCTGCGCTCGGGCAGCACCCGCAAGTGGTGGGAGGTGCCGCCCGAATCGGTCTATGCGTTCACGTTCTACGTGTTCCAGACCCTCAACCGATGGCCGACCAATGGCGAAGAGGACTACCCGCGCAACCTTCACACGCTCTCGCCGTACCTCACCCCGTCCTGCCAGGCCTTCCTGCGCGCGGACTACGACTACCGCCGCAGCACGGGCGAGCTGCGCCAGCGCGTGCGCGGCATCTACGAAATCCCTGGCCGCGGCTACGGCGACGACCCTACGGCGCGCGTGCGCACGATCTCCGATCGCGACTGGGTGGTGACGCTGGACATCACCGCGGACGAGTACTACGGCGCGGAACAAGTCAAGCGCGCCCTGGTGCGCTACCCCGTGAAAGTCACCAAGGTGGACATCGACCCCGCGCGCAACCCCTTCGGCCTGGCACTCGACTGCTACGACGGCACGCCCCAGCGCATCAACGCCCCGGAACCGACGCGCTCGGCGCCAAGTGGCCTGTCTCCGCAAGCTCCTCAAGGAGGAACCACCCCATGAAGCACCCTGTACTCGCGCTGCTGGGGCTGCTGGCCGTGGCCGCGGCACCCGTTGCCCAGGCGGTGGAAATCCTGCGCTGGGAACGCATGCCGCTGGCGGTGCCGCTGAAGGTCGGCCAGGAGCGCATCGTGTTCATCGACCGGAACGTGCGTGTGGGCGTGCCCGCGGGCCTCGGCGAACGCCTGCGCGTACAGAGTGCGGGCGGCGCGGTGTACCTGCGCGCCAACGAGCCGATTGAGCCCACGCGGCTGCAATTGCAGGACGCCGACACCGGCGCGCTGATTTTGCTGGACATCGCGGCCGAGTCGCCCAAGGACGGGGAAGCCGAACTGGAGCCAGTGCGCATCGTCGAGGGCAACAGTACCCCCCCGCGCTATGGCGAGCAGCTTGACGGTGCGGAGCCTCCCGCGCGTGGCCAAGACCAGCCGGGTGTGCGGCCGGTGCGGCGCGAAACCCCGGTTCCGGTTGTCCTGACACGCTTCGCCGCGCAGAACCTTTACGCGCCGCTGCGCACCGTGGAGCCACTGCCGGGCGTCATGCGCGTCAATCTGCGGCGCGACATGGACCTCGGCACGTTGATGCCGACATTGCCCGCTCGCGCGGTGGCGCTCGCGTCGTGGCGTCTGGAAGACCAATGGGTGACGGCCGTGCGCCTCACCAACACCAGCTCCGGCTGGGTCAACCTTGATCCGCGTGTGCTGCAAGGCGACTTCCTCACCGCGACCTTCCAGCACGAGGCGCTGGGTCCGCGCGGAACGCCCGAGGACACGACCGTCCTGTACCTGGTGACGCGCGGGCGCGGCCTGGCGCAGTCGCTGCTGCCGGCCATTCATCGTTTCGATCCAGCCGTGCATCTGCCGCAACCAGAAGCCGAAGCCACCGAAAGCAAGGAGGCCGACCATGCGCAGTAACGGCCTGCTCAAGTGGCTGATGATCCCGGTCGCGCTGCTGGTGCTGTTCGTCGGCATCCGGCTGTTCTCGGGCGGCAGCACGTCGGCGCCACCCGCTGGCGATGCCAGCGCCCGGCTCACGCCCGAAGAAATGAAAGCACTGGGCATCGAGGGCGATACCCCGCGCGACACCGTGGCGACCCTGGTGGCGCAGGTGAAGCAGTTGCGCACCGAGCTTCAGACGGCGCTCTCGGACAACAAGTCCCAGCGTGAGGAGAACCAGCGGCTGCGTCAGCGCGAGAACTCGATCGACCAGCGCATCAACTCTGCGCTGGAGTCCGAACGCTCCAACCTGCGGCGCGACCAGCAGCAGGCGGCCAGCGAGCGCCAGCAGACCGAGGGGCTGCTCGCCGATCTGCAGCGGCGCCTGGACAGCATTGGCGGGCGTGGCGGCAGCCATGCCGATCTGCCCGTGGGCCTGGGGCTGCAGGGGGGGGACGAGGTCGGGATGGAAGGCGGCATGCGCTGGGTTGAACCGGATGACGCGAAGCCTGCCGAGGGACGCAACGGGGGCCGCGGCACGGCTGGCGGCATGAGCTTCCCGACGAGCTTCGGCCCCGCGCAACGCACGCTGGAAACCACGGCTGAGATCGTGGCGAACGCGGACGCGCGCGCCGCCGGGGTCAAAGCCGCGAAGCCCGTCTATACCGTCCCCACGAACTCCACGCTCATGGGCTCGGTCGCGATGACCGCGCTGATCGGGCGTGTGCCGATCGACGGCACGGTCAACGATCCGTATCCGTTCAAAGTGCTGGTCGGGCCGGACAACCTGACCGCCAATGGCATCGAGGTTCCCGACGTGGCCGGCGCCGTGTTCAGCGGCACCGCATCGGGCGACTGGACGCTTTCGTGCGTGCGCGGCCAGGTGCGCAGCATCACGTTCGTCTTCAACGACGGCACGATCCGCACGATTCCCGAAGACCGCGAAGGAAACCAGCAGAACAACCAGCAGCGCGATGGCTTGGGCTGGATCAGCGATCCCTACGGCATTCCCTGCGTCAGCGGCGAGCGGCGCAGCAACGCCCAGCAATACCTCGGCTCGCAAGCCCTGATCACCGCGGCCGGTGCCGGCGTGGCCTCGCTCATCGAGAGCGACAGCGGGCGCATGTCCTATGTCGGCTCGGACGGCTCCATCGGCACCGTGGGTATCAGCGGCCAGGAAGCGGTCGGCCAAATTCTCGCGGGCGGCGTGCGGGACATGTCGGCTTGGGTCAACAAGCTCTACGGCCAAGCGTTCGCCGCCGTCTATGTCCAGCCCGGCGCGAAGGTCGCCGTTCACCTCGAAAAGCCGCTCGCCATCGACTTCGATCCCGAAGGCCGCAAGGTCGATCACCGCGCAGGAGAAAGCCATGCACTCGAACTTGAATAGCTTGGCCCGTGGCCTGGCGCTGGTCCTCGCCGTCGCGGCGCTCGGCGGCTGCGCCACCAGCAAGGAAAAGCTGCTGACCCACGGTGACCGCACGATGATGGACATCTGGCAGCAGGAGGCCGGCGACGGCGGTGGCGCAGCCGGACGGAATGCCGGCCGCCAACTGCTCGATGCGCGCCAGAGCCTGCGTCGGCCGCTGACCGACGCCGACATGCAGGCCGCGCCTGCCGAGCAGATGCGCTATACGCGCACCGCGCGCAACGAGGTCCATCACCAGTTCCAGCGCCTGCCCAATCCCGATCTCGTCATGTACGTGTATCCGCACCTGGCGGGCACGGACCCGGTGCCGGTTCCGGGCTACACCACGGTCTTCCCCCTGTACCAGCGCATCCAGTACGCCATGCCAGGCGAGCGCGTGGAGGCCTACTGATGCGGTGGAAACTTCCCTGGCCGAAGCTGGCGGGCGCCGGCATCAGCGGCCCGGCCGGCGATGAGCAGCCGGACGGCTGGCAGCGCCACGTCGAAGCCTTGCAGCAGGCCGGCATCCCCGAACCCGGCGCCCCGGTGCAGGGCCGCAGGCCGGCGACCGTGGCCGAGGAGCAGGCGCTGTACGGCGTCGCCCCGTCCTTCGTGGAACTGCTGCCCTGGGTGGAATTCTTGCCCGAGTCGAAGGCCATGCTGTTGGAGGACGGTCAATCCGTAGCCGCCTTCTTCGAGCTGGTGCCGCTGGGCACCGAGGGCCGGGAGCCTGGCTGGCTCGCGCATGCCCGCGACGCCCTGGAAAACGCGCTCCAGGACAGCTTCGATGAACTGGACGAGAACCCCTGGGTGCTCCAGCTATACGCACAGGACGAACCGAGCTTTGACCAATACATGCAGACCCTGTGCGACTACGTGCAGCCACGCGCCCGCGGCACGGCATTCACCGAGTTCTACCTGCGCTTCTTCCGTCACCACCTGCGCGCGGTAGCCAAGCCGGGCGGCCTGTTCGAGGACACGGTGGTTACCCGTCTGCGCTGGCGCGGGCAGACGCGGCGCGTGCGCATGGTGGTCTATCGCCGTGCCACCGGGCAGGCAAGCCGCCGCGGCCAGACGCCCGAACAGATGCTGAACATCGTCTGCGACCGCCTGTGCGGCGGGCTGGCGAACGCCGGCATCCAGGCACGGCGCATGGTCGCGGCGGACGTTCACGACTGGCTGCTGCGGTGGTTCAATCCGCGCCCCGCGATGCTCGGGCCCAGTACAGAGGACCGGGAGCGCTTCTACGCACTGGCGCGCTACCCCGACGAGACCGAGGCCGGCGAGATCGAGTTGGCGAGTGGGCAGGATTTCAGCCAGCGGCTGTTCTTCGGCCAGCCACGCTCTGACGTGGAGCACGGCACCTGGTACTTCGACGGCATGCCGCACCGTGTGCTGATCACCGACCGGCTGCGCATGCCGCCCGGCACGGGACACCTGACCGGCGAGACCCGCAAGGGCGATGCGATCAACACGCTGTTCGACCAGATGCCGGAAGACACCTTGCTTTGTCTCACGATGGTCGCCACGCCCCAGGACGTCCTTGAATCGGATCTGAACCACCTGGCGAAGAAGGCCGTGGGCGAGACGCTGGCGTCGGAGCAGACGCTCAAGGACGTGAACGAGGCCCGCTCCCTGATCGGCAGCGCGCACAAGCTCTACCGGGGCACGCTGGCGTTCTACCTGCGCGGGCGCGACGAGGCGGAACTGGACCGGCGCGGCCTGGACCTCACGAACGTGATGCTCAACGCCGGCTTGCAACCAGTGCGAGAGGACGACGAGGTGGCGCCGCTCAACAGCTACCTGCGCTGGCTGCCGTGCTGCTACAACCCCGGCAAGGATCGGCGCCGGTGGTACACGCAACTGATGTTCGCCCAGCACGCGGCGAACCTGTCGCCGGTATGGGGCCGTGCCCAGGGTACGGGGCATCCCGGCATCACGATGTTCAACCGTGGCGGCGGACCGATCACCTTCGATCCGCTCAACAGGTTGGACAGGCAGATGAATGCCCACCTGTTCCTGTTCGGCCCGACGGGCTCGGGCAAGAGCGCCACGCTCAACAACCTGCTGAACCAGGTCACGGCCATTTATCGGCCGCGCCTCTTTATCGTGGAAGCCGGCAACAGCTTCGGCTTGTTCAGCGACTTCGCCAGGCGCCTGGGCCTGACCGTGAACCGGGTCAAGCTGGCCCCGGGCTCGGGCGTGACCCTGGCGCCATTCGCTGACGCACGCCGGCTGATCGAGACGCCCAGCGACGTGCAGACACTCGATGCCGACGCGCTGGACGAAGACTTGCCACCGGATGCCTCGGCCATGGAGGCGGACGAGCAGCGCGACGTCTTGGGCGAACTGGAGATCACGGCGCGCCTGATGATCACGGGCGGTGAGGACAAGGAAGAAGCGCGGATGACGCGGGCCGATCGCTCGCTGATCCGCCAGTGCATTCTCGACGCCGCCGAGCACTGCCACGGTGGAGGTGGTAGCGAGAAGCGCACCGTGCTCACGCGCGACGTGCGCAACGCGCTACGCACGCGCGGCCAGGCCCCGACGCTGCCCGAGATGCGGCGCGTGCGGCTGCTGGAGATGGCGGACGCGATGGACATGTTCTGCCAAGGCACGGACGGCGAGATGTTCGACCGCGACGGCACGCCGTGGCCCGAGGCCGACATCACCCTGGTGGATCTCGCGACCTATGCGCGCGAAGGCTACAACGCGCAGCTCTCCATCGCCTACATCAGCCTGATCAGCACGGTGAACAACATCGCCGAGCGCGACCAGTACCTGGGCCGTCCGATCATCAACGTGACCGACGAAGGTCACATCATCACCAAGAACCCGCTGCTTGCACCCTACGTAGTAAAAATCACAAAAATGTGGCGCAAGCTAGGGGCCTGGTACTGGTTGGCTACACAAAATATCGACGACCTGCCGCGCGCCGCGGAGCCCATGCTCAACATGATTGAGTGGTGGTTGTGCCTGTCGATGCCGCCGGACGAAGTGGAAAAGATCGCTCGGTTCCGCGAACTCTCGCCCGCGCAGAAGGCATTGATGCTCTCGGCGCGCAAAGAGGCAGGCAAGTTCACCGAGGGTGTCATCCTCTCCAAAAGCATGGAGGTGTTGTTCCGCGCCGTGCCGCCGAGCCTTTACCTCGCGCTCGCGCAGACCGAGCCCGAGGAGAAGGCCGAGCGCTACCAGCTCATGCAGCAATACGGTTGCACCGAGCTGGAAGCCGCCTTCAAGGTGGCCGAGAAGATCGACCAGGCACGCGGCATCGAGTCGCCCGCCTTGGAACTTTCGTAAGCCGGAGAACGCCATGGAACAGAAACGTCCTTCCATTCCGATGCAGGTCCAGGCGTTCCGCCGTCGGCGCTGGCGGCCCCGCTGGCCCTGGGCGTTGGCCGCCGCGCTGCTTTCGCTGATGCTGATCTGGATCGTGTCCCGCTTGCCTGGCGAGTCCACGCCTCAGACTTCAGCGCCGGCCAGCGAGACGCAGGTGGCTGGGCCTCCGTGGCAGATGGGCAACCCGGCAGGCCGTTTCACGCTGACGCTCTACGCGGACCTCGAATGCCCGTTCTGCCGGTCCTATCTCCCAGTAATCAAGCGTTGGGTGGCCGGCAATGCGGACGTGGCCTTGCAATGGCATCACCTGCCGTTGGCCGCGCATGAGCCGGCCGCGTCCGCGGAAGCGCGCCTGGCGGAATGCGCGGGCGAAGCCAACGGCCATGCCGCCTTCTGGCAGGTCGTCGAGTGGGTCTATGCCCATACACGCAGCGACGGCCAGGGCGTGCCCGAGGACCTGCGCTACCCCGACCTTACGCCAGCCATCGAGCAGTGCATCGCGAGCGAGCGGCCCGACGCGGCGATTCGCACCCAAACTGCGGAAGCCACGAACAGCGGCGTGACCGCCACGCCGTCGCTGCGGCTGCACGATCGCGAAACCGGCAAGGCGATTCTGCTGCAGGGTCCGATCGAGGGCGATGCCTTGCTGTCGGCCATGGACATGCTCGCGGCCGGCGATCCCGCCGCCACACCCACATCGGAAATGCCTGCCGACGTCGTCGGCGACATGCCCAGGTAGCCCCGGTCTTCAAGGCTACGGCGCAGTCCGCTGCGCTGACCGCACCCCGTTCGCCTCGCATCCTGGTCGCGAACGATCACCGCTGCCGCGGTGATGGATGCAGTTTTTTCGTTCCCCAGGAGGGCTTGCCCTCCCAGGGCGCGCGCCCTCCGATCTCACCGTCTGGAGGTTCGCCATGTCTTTCGTCGTCAATGACTCCTGCCTGGATTCGCTTTCCGCCATCGCTGCCCAACACGAGGACTGGATCATCCAGCACGCCATCGTGCTGCTGGAGAGACGGATCTTCAAAGCTGGACCGTGCCTCAGCCGACCGGCCGCCGTGCGGGAGTACCTGCGCCTGAAACTGGTCGCCGAGCCCAATGAGATATTCGCCGCTGTGTTCCTGGACAGCATGCACCAGGTGCTGGCCTACGAGCCGTTGTTCAGGGGCACGATCAACTCGACTTCGGTCTATCCGCGTGTCGTCGTGCAGCGTGTGCTGGAGTTGAATGCCGCCGCGGTGGTCTTCGCCCACCAGCATCCCTCGGGTGTCTCCGAGCCGTCCAGCGCGGATCGCATGCTGACCCAGCAACTGCAAGCTGCGCTGGCACTCATCGATGTGCGGGTACTGGACCACATCATCGTCGGCCAGGGCGCCCCGTTCTCCTTTGCGGAGTCCGGCCTGCTGTAAGGGTTGCACTGCTTCGTTGATCAGCGCGGAGGCTTCGGCCTCCGATTTTTCTTCGCGGCGACACAAGCAGGTATGCGGGGAGGCCGCAATGCGCATTGTTTGTTGGGGCCGCATGGGGTTCGGCGTTTGACTATGGCCCTGATCAACTTCCGGGGTGCAAGACATGCCAGGAGCTTTTACCCGGTTCGCACCAGGCTGGCGAACCCTTGGCCTGGCCGTGGCGCTGCCGGCGTCTCTGGCGGTGTTCAGCCCGGCCACCTTCGCTGCCGACGTGGTGGTCGTCACCGACAGTCGCCACCCGGTCAAGACCATGGGCGGCGAACGGCTGATCGAGTTGGACCAGGCATCCCGACTCGAAGCTGAGCTTTCCGCGGATCTGCCAGCCGATTCCGAGCGGGCGGTAGCCGTCGTCCGGCAACGGCTGAACCATGGGGGCACCGACCTTCAGCGCCGCATCGGCACCGCCTACCAAGGCATCACCGACGCATGGAGCCTGGGCGTCGCCACCATCCCGGCCGTCGTGGTGGATCAACGCTATGTGGTCTATGGCGAGCCTGACATGGCCCGGGCCGTGTCCCGCATCGAGCAGCACCGGAGGACGCAGCCGTGACCCATCGCCCATTCGACCTGCTGCGCCGCCTGCGCGTCGCCGTGGCCTCGCTGCTGCTGGTCAGTGCCACGGGCAGCTACGCCCTGAACACCGCCACCATCGTGTCCTCCGTCATGTCGCCGGACTGCCTGGAGTACCGGGTGGTGGGCATCTGCTACTGGCTGTATTGCACCTGGACGGGCTGCACGGTGCGCACATCCACCAAGGTCCGGCACTACGTGCCCGATGCGGTCGTCTCCAGTTACAGCAACACCGGAGAGAACCCCTGGGTCGAAGTGCGGGCGATGAGCATGCCGAACGCCTCGGCCCAGGCGGGCGGCGACGGCACCACCAACGAAGACCACGAAAACAACCTCGCCAAATTCAAAAACAGTGACGTCATCGGACACCCCGGCGGCGAGGTGTTCAACCAGTTCGCCTCGTCCTCCGGCTACTTCTGCCAAGGCGCGGGCACGGCCTTCATGCCGTATCTGCTCAGCACCCTGGATACGCTGGCCTGGCGCTACAACGTGCCCGAGTCCGTCTATCCCGAGGCCCTGATTCCGGGAATGCGTGAGGTGGGCGCTCGTACCACCGTGAACCTCTGGGGCAATGTGTACCCCCGCGGTGGTTTCCTGCACCAGACCGACGACCACAAATCCGGGGCCGTGGTCGCCCAGCGTGCGGGCGATGTCGTCACGCGCCGCGGGCAGTTGCACGTGTACCAGCCGCTGCTCGCCAGCGCGCGCGATGGCTACTGGCCAGCCGGCGCGCTGGTCGAAGGCGATGCCTCCACCGGGAAGTGGCAAGAACTGACGCCTCGGCTGTCGAACACCTGCGTGGTTTTCCCCCACAGCGGCACGCTGACCCAGGCCCAGCAAGGCGATTACGCCTGGGCGCTGTGGCGGCCCTATGCCTGCTGCGAACGCCGTGGCCAGGTGTTTCTGGGCAGCGTCGATTTCCTCTGAGGTGCCACGATGAAGCGTCCTGAACCGATGAACCTCTCCACCAGGGCGTGCCGCCTGTTGCGCCCGACACCGCTGGCTGGCGCGCTCGCCCTGGTCTGCAGCCTGGCGTGGGCGCAGGTTGGATACCAGAACAGCGGCCCCGTCATCGGCGATGACGTCATGTACTCGATCGGTGGCGGCAGCGCCGTGTCCATGGGCCGCGCGGCCGGCATGCGCTCCATCGGCGTCGGTGTGGGCTGGAACAGCAACCTGATCTGCGGCGACATGAGCATCCAGACCACGCTGCGCAATCAGCTCAATGGGATCACGAATGGATTCCAGCAGATCATGAGCAACGTGATCCAGAGCGCGACCAGCGCGGTCGCATCGCTGCCTGCGCTGATCATCCAGCGGGCCGATCCGGGCTTGTATAACCTGTTGACCAACGGCGTGCTGCAGGCAAGGCTGGATTTCGACCGCTCGAAGCTGACGTGTCGCGCCATGGCCGAGAAGATGGCTGAGACGGCGGGCGGGCAGCTTGGCTGGAGTCAGATGGCCGAAGGCATGGCACTGCGCGATGCCGTGAGCAGCAACGATGCCGTGTCGGCCGTCGAGCAGGCCGAGACGCGCCGCGGCAACGACGGCGTGCCATGGGTGGGTGGCAGCAATGCCGGTGGCGCAGGCCAGTCCGCCATCCGGGTGGTCGGCGACGTCACCCGCGCGGGCTACAACCTGGTCAACGGTCGTGGCGTGACGGACACGTCCTCCATCGCGTCCGCCAGTTGTGCGAGCCTGTCCTGCCAGACCTGGACGTCGCCGCAGCAGGCGACCGAATGGGCCACGCGGGTCCTCGGAGAGCAGGTGCAGCGCACCTGCGACTCCTGCACCAAGACCGAGACGGTGCCCGGCGTCGGGCTGACGCCGCTGATCCAGGAAGAGTACGAGGCGAAGCTGGAGGTCCTTCAGGAGCTGGTTTCCGGCACGCGCAATACCACCTTTGAGAACCTGCGCGAGGCCGGCAGTACGTCGCTGCCAATCACGCGCGGCGTGATCGAGGCGCTGCGCGACGAGCCGGACCAGGACCTTCTGGCGCGGCGCCTCGCGTCGGAGGTGGCGCTGTCGTCGGTGCTGGAAAAAGCGCTGCTGCTCCAGCGCACGCTGCTCACGGGCAAGAAGGAGCCCAACGTCGCAGCCAACGAACTCGCGGTCGAAGCCGTGAACCACGAGAGCGACACGCTCGACCAGGAGATCCGCAACCTGAAGACGGAGCTGGAGCTGCGCCGCGAGCTGGCAAACAACTCACCGATGGCCATCATCCAGCGGCACGGCACGCGCGCGGCAGGCTCGCGCGGCATCTACGAGGGTGATCCGGTACCCGACCGCCTCGACCAGTTGCAGAAGGGCAATCCAGGAGCCAGGCCATGAGCGCGGCGCGCATGACTTGGCCCCCCTTGCGCTGGCTGTTCAGCCGGCGCGCGGCGAAGGCGCTGCTGTGGACGGTGCTGATCGTTGCCGCCGCGGTCGCGGCCAACATCGCCGGCATCTACCTGGTCGGCAGCGTTGCCGGATGGGAGCGGTGGCTCGCCGCCGCTGCGGGTTACTTCTTCGTGTGGCGGCTGTGTCTGTACGGGGCGACGGTGTACGGGTGGATCTGGATGCGCCGCCGGCTGCTGGAACGTGAGGACGACGCCCAGGCGCGGCGCCGCCTGGTGCGCACCGAGATCGCGGGCGTCATCGCCATCGTGGCGCTGGAAGCCAGCCTGCTGATGCAGGCGGGTTGAGGGGAGATGGCGCCATGACCCTGTTCACGACCGACTACCTAGAGTACTACCTGACGCTGGTGTCCTGGATCGTCAACAACGGCATCTGGGCCGTGCTGGTATCCAGCGGCGTCTTCGCGCTGCCTTTCGTGGCGATCATCGTGCAGGAGTGGTTGAAGGCCCGTGCAGAAGGCGCCGACGAGGGCAATAAAGGCGTGCTGAGCGCCGCCCGCATCGAGAACCGGGTCTTCGTCGCCATCGTGGTGGTGATGTTCGCGGGCATCCCGTTCATCGACGTGGACCTGAACACCATCCAGTACGACAGCTCGCGCTCGGCGCAATGTCAGGTCAGTGTGCCGCAGCCCTCGAATACCGGCTGGTCGCAATCTTTCAGCACGCTCAACAACCAGTCGGCGAAGGTGCCGGTGTGGTGGGCGTTCATCCACGCGCTCTCGCGCGCCGTCACCGGCGCTTCGGTGGCGGCAATCCCGTGCGGCACGGACCTGCGGCAGATGCGCATGGAGATCGACGCCACGCGCATCGACGACCCGGTACTGGCTCAGGAAGTGGCGGATTTCTCGCGGGATTGCTATGGGGCTGCACGGGCGAAATTATTCATGCAGCGCCCTCAGCTCGATGAGCAGCAGATGCACGACGTGACCTGGATCGGCTCGCGCTTCTTCACGGACACGAACGGCTATTACGACACGTATCGTTCCAGCACGCCGCGCGATGACTGGCCTTACGACAGCAACCGAGATGCAGGGCTCGCGCAGGTAGCAAGCGGCGGCGGCTACCCGACCTGCAGGCAATGGTGGGCCGACGGCAGCAATGGCCTGCGGGCGCGGCTTCTGGGCCAGGTGGACCCGAGCCTGCTCAATCGCTTGGCGGGCTGGGCTGGCTTCCTGAGCCGGGCCGACGTGGACGATTCGGTGATCCGCGCGATCGCGTCACCGCGGCAGCAGAAGCTGAACCAAGGCAGCGTCTATACGGACTACGGTGGCCAGATCGAAATGACCGACCCGAACATCATCACCCGGGCGGCAGCCGACGTAGGACTGGCGGTGGGCTCGTTGGGCTACTTCCCCTCCATGGATGCAATGCGCCAGGCCCTTCCGATGGTGCTGGCGCTCTTGAAGATGGCGCTGGTTATCTGCATTCCGGTGGTGCTCATGGTTAGCACCTACAACCTGAAAACACTCGTGACGGTCAGCGTGGTGCAGTTTGCGCTGTTCTTCGTGGATTTCTGGTTTCAACTCGCGCGCTGGATCGACAGCACCATTCTGGACGCGCTCTACGGATGGGGCTGGGGATGGAACCGGCCGCATACGAATTTCGATCTGGTCATGGGCCTCAACAATGCCTTCGGAGACATGCTGTTGAATTTCGTCATGGCGACGATGTTCATCGTGCTGCCCTTGTTCTGGGTAACCGCCTTGGGATGGGCGGGCTACGCCGTGGGGGGCATGTTGCAAGGGCTTGCTGCCGGTACGGCAGGCGCCAAAGCGGCCGGCGGCAAGGCCGCCGACATGGCCTTTGGCGGCGCTATGAAGTGGGCATCGACACCTAGCAAGAAGAAATAGTGCCATGCTTCTTCGCTAGGTCTCATCAGATGGATCATGTGGATCTATCCGATACTCATCGTGGGTATAGAGGCCAAAACCGGCGTGGCCGTGCCGCCACTCTGGTTCGGGCGGCTCCCATTCGACGGTATCGTGCCCCTGGGCCACAAACACCAGCGCGACCAGCAGCAAGGCCAGCCAGAAAGCAACGTAGAGCAGCAGCCCCAGGACAGCCAGTTTGCCGGCCCACAGCAGCGCAGCAGCGCCGGCCAACGGCACACCCTTGGACACCAACCAGTTTGACGCCCGACGTTCGCTGCGCGCGTAGGCGCGCCACCCGCGGCCAAGGGCGCGGCCGAGGCGTTCTGCAGTGCTGATGCGGGTCGTGATGCTCATGGTCGTCTCCTGCTACTGAGGGATGCCTATTCGAGTTTGGTCCATTTCATTCTGCTGCGGGCTTCAAAGTGCTTCATGACGCTTCGTCATCCGGTTCCACCGGGCCGGGGTCAGGCTCCACGCCGACGCGATACGTGGCAACGAAGTGCGGCCAGTCCACATGGTCCACCAGGTCGATGTCATCGACAACGCCAACCTTTGCTGCCGCACGCTCGAACAGGGCGATGCTCTTGGCGGGATAGTTGTTGCGCGACGGATAGAGCACCCCATCGAACAGCGGCTGGCCATCGCCGCTGAACATCGCATGCACCTGGGCAGACACCTGCTGCGTGTGCGTGTAGTCGCGGCTGGCCAACTGCTCTAGGTTCAGGCCGAAGTAGCCCGCCATGACGCCCGACGCCGTGAGGTCGGCCAGGAGCACGTCGTCCATCACGCCCACCGCGCGCACCATCCGGGCCTGGACTTCTTTCAGCGCGATCGAGCGTTGCGTGTCCGCAAGCCACTGATGCTTGTGAAACACCGACTCCATCAGCGCCGTGGGCAGGTCGCGCCCCAAATAGAGCACGCCATAGGCCCGTGCCGGATCATCGTAGCGATTGGTGCTACCGCGGCCATAGTACAGCCTGCTGCCTCGATAGACGACACGGCTCACATGCTGGAGCAGTTCGCCGGCATCGATCAGGAACGAAGGCAGCTCGCGGCTCACGGCGGTCTTGCCTCAATGCACCTGAACGCCCAGCACGTTGAACACGGCCTCGGCCACGTCGTCGATCGTGCCATGCGTCACCGCATCCACCGGCGAGCGACCGCCCAAGCCTTCGAGCGGTTCGGTCAGCGCTCGGTAGATCGTCCAGGGGTCGATGCCCTCGACCTCCTGAAGCACGGTTTGGGTCAACTGCTGCTTCACCGGGTCGAGCTGCCAGTCGGGCAGCTTCTGGCCGCGCGGTCCCACGTTCAGCGCCAGCAGCCGACGGGCGAGGATGTCCTTGTAGATCTGCTGGCGCGACTTGTCCGCCAGCTTGGCGAACTCCGCGGGCGGCAGGTTGTGCGGCTGGTTGAAGGCCTCCAGCAGCACGGCGCGGCCACGCTGGACGTCGGTTTCAGTCGGTGCCCAACTCGTGTCGGCACGCAGCGCGGCCGCTTTGCGCTCCAGGGCATGCTCCACCGTTTCGCCTGCGAGGTTAGCGGGCAGTTTCACCGCTTCCACGCGCTCGTGAACGAACGCCTGCAACTCGGCCGCGAATGCCGTGGCGTCCCGGATTTCAACGGTATCCGCGAAACGGCGCACGTCCTCCACGGTGACGCGCGGAAGACGATCGGCAATGAATTCAATGGCGGTGGGCATGGTCATCTCCCAAGCAGGTTTGAGACAAGATTCACTCTAGTCGCGTTTGTCGCGTTTGTCAACTTGGACGCCTAGGGGCAACCTACCTGGCGGAAGCAGCATCTCCGCAGCATAGGCCGAGGCCATCACCTGGTCGCCGTCCAATCCATTCGAGCAGATTCCACATTGGCGCTGGAGCCGCAACCCAGGCCCCGCTATACCGAAACGGTTAAAGGCCAAAGGGCCGAAACGGCAAGGGAATGGGGTGCAAGGGGAAAGGCCCTACCTCGAAAAGGCGAAAAGGCCTCCCGGTCGGCCCGTCATCAGGACATCGACATGCTCTCCCTGTTCCAGCGAAAACGGCCCCCGGTCGCTGCCGCGCCCACGCCACCACCCGCCACCGTCCTCCCGAAAGGGCTGCTGCGGCCCGAGTCTGCCGCATCGATGCTGGCCACCCCGCGCCGGCAGAAACTGCTGGAGCACATCTGGCAGCGCACCTCGCTCTCACGCAGGCAATTCGCCACCCTGTACCGCGCGCCCCTGGAACGCTACGCCGAGTTGGTCCAGGCCTTCCCGGCCTCCGAGGCGCATCACCATGCCTATCCGGGCGGCATGCTGGACCACGGCCTCGAAATCGTTGCTTATGCGCTCAAGCTGCGCCAGTCCCATCTGCTGCCCATCGGCGCCAGTCCCGAGGACCAGGCCGCACAGTCCGAGGCCTGGACCGCCGCCGTTGCCTATGCCGCGCTGCTCCATGACATCGGCAAGATCGCCGTCGATCTGCACGTCGAGCTTGCCGACGGCAGCACTTGGCACCCGTGGCATGGCCCGTTGCACCAGCCGTACCGCTTCCGCTACCGCGACGACCGCGAATACCGCCTGCACAGTGCCGCGACAAGTTTGCTCTACCGCCAACTGCTCGACCGTGATGCCCTGGACTGGCTCAGTGGCTATCCCGACCTGTGGGCACCGCTACTCTATGTCCTGGCCGGCCAGTACGAGCACGCGGGTGTGCTGGGCGAACTTGTCGTGCAGGCCGACCGCGCCTCGGTGGCCCAGGAACTGGGCGGTGACCCGGCGCGCGCCATGGCCGCACCGAAGCACGCGCTGCAACGCAAACTGCTCGACGGATTGCGTTACCTGCTCAAGGAAGAGTTGAAGCTGAACCAGCCCGAGGCCTCAGACGGCTGGCTCACCGAGGATGCCTTGTGGCTGGTGAGCAAGACGGTCTCGGACAAGCTGCGTGCGCACCTGCTGTCCCAGGGCATCGACGGCATCCCGGCCAACAACACCGCCGTCTTCAATGTGCTGCAGGACCACGGCATATTGCAGCCGTCATACGACGGCAAGGCAGTCTGGCGCGCAACCGTGACCAGCGCCACCGGCTGGTCCCACTCGTTCACCCTGTTGCGCCTCGCACCCGCGCTGATCTGGGAGCCGGGGCAGCGGCCGGTACCATTTACCGGCACAGTGGCGATCGACGCAGCGTCCACGGGTAAGGAGGCCGATGTTTCCGCCACCCGCACGACGGAGGGGCCGCAGTCCAACTCGGACGGCCCGTCGGTTCCGCCATGGGAAAGCGGTGGCCCCCTCTCGGCGCCTCCATTGAAGGCCCAGGTCGTGCCCGACGTCATGGAGGACATGCTGTCGATGGTGGGTATGGGAGGCTCGCCCGAGACCCGGCAGGATGCGGAAGCGCTCCCCAAAGAGACGTCTACCGTGCGCCCCGAAGCACCAAGCTTGGCCGCGCCTTCGCCTTCGCCTTCGCCTTCGCCTTCGCCTTCGTCACCGGCGCCAGTGCCAGTGCCAGTGCCAGTGCCAACATCCTCGGCAGCGCCGCCATCAGGCGAGCACTTCATGGCGTGGCTGAAACAGGGCATCGCTTCCCGCCGGCTCATCATCAACGACGCAAAGGCGCTGGTGCACTCCGTGGACGACACCGCGTACCTGGTCAGTCCCGGCGTGTTCCAGCGTTACGCTCAAGAGCATCCGCAGTTGGCAGCCATTGCTCGCCAGGAAAAACTGGAGCCGTGGCAGTGGGTACAAAAACGCTTCGAGAAGCTGGCCGTGCACCGTAAGCAGGCCAGCGGCCTGAACATCTGGACTTGCCACGTCACAGGGCCGCGCAAATCGCGGCAGTTGCACGGCTACCTGCTAACGCAGCCCGGTGCGTTGTTCGAGCGAGTGCCGCCCAACAACCCCTACTTGTGCCTCGCCAACGAGGAGGCCGGGCGTGAGGCCTCGCTGGCTGCGAAATGAGGATATCCAGTGGCGAGGTCCGGATGCCCGCTTTTCGGTGCACAGGTCAGAGCGTAACCACTTGGGAAATGCCTTGCTGCGCCGCTCGGTATCGTCCGGGGGTCATACCTGTCCAGTGGCGGAACGCGCGATGGAAGACGGCGGGGGCACTGAAGCCCAAAGCATCGGATATCTCCTCCAGTGAGCCGTCGTTGCGCACAAGGTGGAGAATGGCCAGATCCCTGCGCAACTCATCCTTGATGCCCTGGAACGACAGCCCTTCCTGCTGCAGCTTGCGTATCAGTGTCCGCGAGGACATGTGCAGCCGGCTGGAAACATCATCCAGCGTCCGTCCGAGATCCATATGCAGCAACTCGCGCACCTTCAGCCGCAGGGCGTGCTCGTGGTAGGAGGTGAAAATCCAGTCGCGCGGCGCCTGCTCCAGGAAGCTGCGCGCGTCGGACGCGCTGCGTTCCGGCTGGACCTTTCCGAGTTCGGCGTGAAAGGTGACCTGAGAGTAAGGTTCGCAGAAATCGATCGGGGCCGGGAACAGGATCGAGTAGTCGGCAGCAAAGGACGGGCGTGGAAAAGCGAAGCCCACAGTGCGCACCGAGACCTCTCGGCCGGCGAGCCATGACACGATGCCGTGCGTCAGCTTCAGCATCAGTGCGTGCCCGAATCGGTTCACCCCCGTGTTGGAAGACCGCGGGACAAGGTCCAAGCGCAAGGAGGCGTCTGCCTTCGTGAGACTCAGCCTGTAGTCGTCCAGCAGCAGGTTCCAGACCTGCGTGAAGCGATACAGCGCTACCTCGATGCTTGGCGCGTCCATGACCGCTCGGACGATGTACTTCAAAGCGCCGGTCCGTATGGGCCGGCTCCACAGCCCCATCATTTCATCGCCGGTGGCGGCGGCGCTTCGCCGGTACAGCCCGACCAGTTGATCGTGCGTGAGACGCGAGCCGGGGTGGTTGATAAATGCCTTCACGATGCCGGCCTGCTGCAGGCAGCGATCCAGGGCCTGGTCCGAGCACAGCGAGCGCAGGCTGCGCAGCAGATCCTCCACCAGGTCGCATGAGACCGTGGCCGCCGCGACAGCCTTTGGGCTCGCAGGAAGCCCTCTTGGCGGCCGGACGAGATTGTCAGTTTTTGCAAACTTCACGACGCTATTGGCAATTGAGCCCAGCATCCCTGGTGGGTAATCTACGGGCATGGAAAAGATAAACGCCCCTTAATAGTATCGACTGTGAGGCTTGACCGCGACTCCAGGGGTCTATCCGCCATTTCGCGCCCAGGCCAAGCTCAATGCCCATGAATGGCGACATTGGCATGGAGCCTCGGCCTTGAACGGCATGGCCCGCTTCGGCGCGGGCCATGCCGTCACAGCGGCGGCCGATGCCCGCCGGACCGAGCACGTCGACCTGCCCGCCACAGCCCACCATGTTCATGACCCAGTGCCAGGAAAACTTCATGTCCGACCCCATTCTGCTGACCTCCGAACAAGGCAACATCGGCATCGTCACGCTCAACATGGCGCACAAGCGCAACGCGCTCAACGAGGATGCCATCGCCGCTATCGACGCCTATTTCTCGGCGGTGCCCAGCCACATCCGGACCATCCTCTTAACGGCCAAGGGCGATCACTTCTGTGCCGGCCTGGACCTCAAGGAGCACCACGACAAGGCGCGCAGCGGCGTCGAGTTCATGCGCGTCTGCCAGGGCTGGCACCGCGCGTTCGACAAGATCCAGCATGGCGGCATTCCCGTGATCGCCTGCCTGCAGGGCGCGGTCGTGGGCGGCGGTCTGGAACTGGCCAGCGCAGCGCACGTGCGCGTTGCCGACAGCCGCACCTTCTTTGCGCTGCCCGAGGGCACGCGGGGCATCTTTACGGGCGGCGGCGCGACGGTGCGCACTGCGCGGATCATTTCCGCGCCGCGCATGGTGGAGATGATGCTCACCGGACGGGTCCTCGATGCGCAGGAAGGCCGCGAACTGGGGTTGGCCCACTACGTTTGCGACACCGCGAAAGGCGACACGCCCGCACCGGAGTTGGCCCTGACTCTGGCAAAGAAGATCGCGGGCAATGCGCCGCTTTCCAACTACGCCATCGTCAGCGCCATCAGCCGCATCGCCGACATGTCGGCCACGGACGGGCTCTTCACCGAGGGGCTGGTGATGGCCATGATCCAGCAAGGTGACGATGTGCAGGAGCGCCTGGGCGAGTTCGTGAACAAGAAGGCGCACAAGGTACAACTGAATGCTTGATCTCCAAGACGCGCGCCACAGGCCTCAGCCAGCGACGCTTGATCGTGTCATGGTTGGGCTCAGGTGACTTGCAAGGACCCCCTGGCGCCCATCAGCAACTCCACCACATCGGCTGCATTGATGACGCTAAAGCGCGGGTCCATCTGCGCGGCGGTCATGCCGTTGTGGATCATGCAAGAGCCGCAAATGGCAATGCGACCTCCCTTCTCCAAGAACTTCTCCAGCAGATCGGCAACGGGTTCGAAAGGCTTGCCGATGTCCAACCCAATGGCCGCGCCGGGTTTTCCCAGCTCCACGGCTTCCACCATCAGGACGATGGTCGCCGTATGTCCCTTGAGCAGCGCGTTGAGTGCCATGGTAAAGGTCACGGTCACCTTGTTGGGATTGCTTCTCCCATCAAAAACTGTCGCAACGAAGTCGGTGGTCTGCATGGTTAGGCCTTTGTGGTAAACAGTGGTTGCGGGGATGCAAGTTGGAGGGAGCGAAGCTCTGGCACCGGATGCAGGCGGTCCGCGGCGCCGCACGACGGTCCGGGCCCAGGCTACGGGGCGCTGGCCGGCGCGCCCGGGTTGCTGGACAGCGCCGCGAACTCGTTGAAGGCGGCCACCGCGTTCGATGCGTACATCGCCGACGGGCCCCCTCCCATATAGATGGCCACGCCCAGGGCCTCATGGACCTCCGCAGCCGTCGCGCCGAGCCTGACCAATGCCTTGACATGAAAGCCGATGCAGCCATCGCACCGTGCGGCCACGCCGATCGCCAACGCGATCAGCTCTTTCGTCTTGGCGTCGAGTGCGCCGTCGGCGATGGCTGCCTTGCCCATCTCACCAAAACTCTTCATGACCTGCGGCACTCCCTTGTGCAGAGGCGCCAGATTGGCCACCACGTCCTGCGTCAGTTGCCGGTAACTTGTCGTCATCGCGAACTCCTCATGGTTTTGGAACATCGAATATGAAACGGGGTTGACCCGCACGCTCGACCGGACCCAGACGGCTTCATGGCGCGGCGGCTGCCGCCGACTGCTGGCGGTTGCGCCAAGCCAGCCAACCCAGCAGGGCCAGCACGAGCGCGATGAGCGGCAGCATCAGTCCGTTGATGGTTTCCCAGCCCGAGCTGTTCAGCAGCCGGCCCGACCCGAAAGAGGCGGCGGCCACGGTGCCGAACACCAGGAAGTCGTTGAGTGCCTGCACCTTGGCGCGCTCGGGCGCGGCGTAGCAGTCGGTCACCAGCGCCGTGGCACCGATGAAGCCGAAATTCCAGCCCACGCCCAGCAGGATCAGCGAGCCCCAGAAGTGCAGAAGTTCGAGCCCGGCCAGGGCCAGCAGGCCGGAGGTCCCGATCAACACCAGTCCGCACGCCGTGATCGCGATCTTGCCGAAACGCGCGATCAGGTGGCCGGTGACGAAACTCGGCGCGAACATGGCCAGCACGTGCCACTGGATGCCCAGCGCGGCCTCGCCCACGGTGTGGCCGCAACCCACCATGGCCATCGGCGCGGCGGTCATGATGAAAGCCATCAAACCGTAGGACACGATGCCCGCCGTGACGGCCACGACGAAGCCTGGGCTGCGCGCGATCACCGCCAGCGGGCGCGCCGCGCCCACGACGGCCGCTGCCTGGGGCGGCGGCATGCGCAGCATCAGCAGCAGCGGCAAGGCCAACAGCGCCAAGCCTGCCTGCCCGAGGAAGCTGCCAGCAAACGGCGCCATGGGCCAGGCGTCGCGCGTCCAGATGACGACCTGCGGGCCGATGACCGCGGCGATCAGGCCGCCGATCATGATGCGCGAGATGACGGTGGCGCGCTGCGGCGGCGGCACCGCATCGCTGGCCGCGAAGCGGTAGCTCTGCACGCACGCGCCGTAGAAGCCGGCCATCGCCGTGCCCATGCAGAAGGTCTCGAAGCTGCCCCACAGGACGCCCAATGCGGCGATGAGTCCGGACACCGAACCCAGCAGCGCCCCCAACGCATAAGCCGCGCGCCGGCCGAGACGACGCATCAGCAGGGCCGCGGGGATGGTCGACAGCGCCAGCCCCAGGTTGTAGAGGCTGACCGGCAGTGTGGCCAGCGAAGGGTTGCTGGCCAGCATCTGGCCCACGATGCCGCCCAGCGAAATGATGATGGGTGGCGCGGCGCCGCCCAGTGATTGGGCGGCCATCAGCAGTCCTACATTGCGTCGAGCGTCTGTCGCAATTGGCGGTGGCAGCGAAGCAGGTGGCGTCATGAAGAAATCAGGAATGAGGTGTCAGGTGAACCCATACCGCAGCATGGGAACACCGGCCGGAAGACCTGCAGCACTCCCTGCCTTGGAGGAATTTCCTTGATCTTTTATTAGTTTATGCTAAATTAGATAAACATGAAATACAAGCTGCCATGATGGTTGACAAGAAAGACCAGTCGTTTCTACAGGACGGCGCGGCCAAGGCTGCGGCCATGCTGCGGGCAGTCGGCAATGAGCATCGCCTGCTCGTTCTGTGCCTGCTGATCGAGCATGGCGAGATGACCGTCGGCGCCCTGCACGAAAACGTGGCGCTGAGCCAGTCCGCCTTGTCCCAGCATCTGGCCAAGATGCGCGAGGAAGGCCTGGTGACCTACCGGCGCGAGTCGCAGACCCTGCACTACCGTATCGACAATCCGGACGTGGCCAAGCTCATCGCCACGCTCAAGGCCATCTTTTGTCCATGATCCGCCCTAGGAGGCCCTTGCCATGTCCCTGAAATCCATCTCGCCCCAAGCCGCCAGCGAACTCGTGAACCAGGGTGCCGTCCTGGTGGACATCCGTGCGGCGGACGAACATGCCCGTGAGCGCATCGCACAGGCACGCCATGTGCCGATGGACCGCCTGCGAAGTGGCGGCCTGCCGCTCGACGGCGCTTCGGCAATCATCTTCCACTGCCGCTCGGGCAACCGGACGCGGGTGAACGCCCCGACGCTGGGTGCGTGCACGGCCTGTGACGCCTACGTGCTCGAAGGCGGCCTGGACGCATGGAAGAAAGCCGGCCTGCCCGTCGTGGCCGATGCCTCTCAACCCCTGGAACTGCAACGGCAGGTGCAGATTGTTGCGGGGTCCTTGATCGTGCTCGGTGCAGTGCTGGGTGCCACGGTCTCGCCATGGTTCCATGTGCTTTCGGGCTTCGTGGGCGCGGGGCTGGTCTTCGCCGGTGTCTCGGGGTTCTGTGGGCTCGCGCGCGTGCTGATGCGCATGCCCTGGAACCGCCGCGCGCTGCCCGGCTGAGTCAACGGGCGGGGAAGCGATTCCTTCACCCGGCAGCCGGCCGGCAGGAACATGCGACGACAGATTTTTAATTTTGAGTTAATTCGGCCCGGACACCATCTGACATTTGAGAACGCCCCAGAAAACATCCGATCAAAGGAGCATGGGCGACAACAGACGGGTCATACGTCAGCGAGGCAAAGGCACCGTGAAAATCGAACCCTTCTTTGACGAGGACAGCAGCACCTTCAGCTACATCGTGCTCGACACGAACAGCGGTCAGTGCGCCATCATCGACAGTGTGCTCGGCTACGATCCCAAATCCGGCCGCACCTCGCGCGCCGGTGCGGACCGCATGGCCGAGCGCGTGCGGGAACTGGGCGCGCGCGTCCAGTGGATTCTGGAGACGCATGTGCACGCCGATCACCTGAGTGCCGCGCCGTATCTCCAGTCGCTCGTGGGCGGCCACACCGGCATCGGGGCGAACATCCGTACCGTACAGCAGGTGTTCGGCCAGCTCTTCAACGCGGAGCCGGCGTTCGCGCGTGACGGCCGGCAGTTCGACCGTCTGTTCGACGACGGCGAGACCTTCATGCTCGGAACGCTGCAGGTGCGGGCCATGCACACCCCCGGTCATACGCCTGCGTGCATGACCTATGTGGTCGAGGACAACACCACATCTGACGCGCCTGCCGCGGCCTTCGTGGGAGACACGCTGTTCATGCCCGACTATGGCACGGCGCGCTGCGACTTTCCGGGTGGCGACGCACGCACGCTGTTTCGCTCGATCGGCCGCGTGCTCTCGCTGCCGCCTGAGACCGTGCTCTACATGTGCCACGACTACCGCCCCGGGGGACGCGAGCTTCAATGGAAAACCACCGTGGCCGAGGAGCGGGCGCACAACATCCATGTGCGCGACGGCATCAGCGAGGATGACTTCGCGGCCACGCGCGAGCAGCGCGACGCCACGCTGGCGATGCCCGTGCTGCTGCTGCCCTCCGTACAGGTGAACATGCGGGCCGGCGAGTTGCCGCCCGCCGAATCCAACGGCGTCCACTACCTCAAGATTCCCATCGATGCCCTCTGAGAGCGGCACCGACCGGCTGAAAGGACAATTTTCGGGCAGGAGACCTCATGGACATCAAAGCCTTGGATCAGGGACTGGCCGTCAGCGGCCAGATCGCTGCTACTGACCTGAAGGCCATCGCCGAAGCCGGCTACCGCGCGGTGGTTTGCAACCGGCCCGATGGAGAAGCGGGCGACCAACCCGGCTTCAGCGAAATCGAGCAAGCCGCGCAGGCACTGGGTATGGCGACGACCTACCTGCCGGTCGAGTCCGGCAAAGTGACCGACCAGCAGGCCCAGGCCTTCGGGACGCTGATGACGCAACTGCCTGGCCCGGTGTTCGCCTACTGCCGCACCGGCACGCGCTCGGCCACGCTGTGGGCGCTGAGCCAAGCACAGCGCCAGCCGCTGGCCTCCATCCTCGAAGCCGCACGCGGTGCCGGCTACGAGCTTTCCGGCGTGGCCCGGCGCATCGCCAACGGCGGTCGCACACCCACCGAGGTCGTGGACGCCACGCATGACATCGTGATCGTCGGCGCGGGCGCGGCGGGCATCGCGGTGGCGTCCAGTCTGCTCGCGCGCAAGCCGGACGCGGACATCGCCATCATCGACCCGGCGGACGTGCACTACTACCAGCCGGGGTGGACGATGGTGGGCGCGGGCATCTTTCCACCTGCGCACACGGCGCGCACGATGGCGAGCGTGCTGCCGCGCGGCGTCAAGTGGATCAAGATGGCCGTCGCCGCGTTCGAGCCCGAGCGCAACGCCGTGGTGCTCGACGGCTGCCGCGTCGTCAAATACCAGCAGCTCGTGGTCTGCCCGGGCCTGAAACTCGACTGGAACGGCATCGAGGGCCTGCCGGAGACACTGGGCCGCAACGGCGTCACCTCCAACTACCGCTACGACCTCGCGCCCTACACCTGGGAACTGGTACAGAACCTCAAGAGCGGCCAGGCCCTGTTCACGCAGCCGCCCATGCCCATCAAATGCGCGGGTGCACCGCAAAAGGCGATGTACCTCTCGGCCGATCGCTGGAAGCGGCACGGTGTGCTCAAGAACATCCACATCGAGTTCTGCAACGCGGGAGGCGTGCTCTTCGGCGTGCCGGACTACGTGCCTGCGCTCATGGAGTACGTGAAGGCTTACGGCATCGATCTGCAGTTCAACCACCAGCTCGTGGCCGTCGATGGCGCAGCGCATGAAGCCACCTTTGTCCGCACGAACGCCGACGGCACCAAAGAGCGCATCACCCGTCCATTTGACCTGCTGCACGCCGTGCCACCTCAGAAGGCGCCGGACTTCATCCGAGTGAGCCCACTGGCGGACGGTGCGGGCTGGGTGGACGTGGACCCATCGAGCCTGCGCCACAAGAAGTACGCCAACGTTTTCGCACTGGGCGACTGCACCAACACCACCAATGCCAAGACTGCCGCGGCCGCGCGCAAGCAAGCGCCGGTGGTCGCGCACAACCTGCTCGCCGCCCGGAGCGGGTCCACGCGCCTAGCCAGCTATGACGGCTATGGCTCCTGCCCGCTCACCGTCGAGCGCGGCAAGATCGTGCTGGCGGAATTTGCCTACGGCGGCAAGCTGGCACCTTCGTTTCCGAAATGGTTCATCGACGGCAAACGGCCGTCATCGCTGGCGTGGCTGCTGAAGGAACGCATCCTGCCGCCGGTCTATTGGGACGGCATGCTCAAGGGCCGCGAATGGCTCGCGCATCCTGTCCTCTCGGACGGATGAGCAGCGGCGTGCGTCGTCGCCGGGACATGGGAAGCCGACGCCTTTAGTGGGGGCGAACAGCGGGCGAAAGGAGGGCGGCATTCGGCCCTTCGACCCTCAACGCCGGCTACCCCTTCCAGGGCTGACGGTCCTTCGGGATGCGGGTGGGTACAACGGATACGTGCTCCGTTGTGATTTCCTGCGCAAGGCGAACGAGCGTTCGTCCCGACCCGTGCCAGGGCAGACCCCGGCGCAGCGTCGGCGTCTGCCGCGAGGCGAACGAGACCTTCGCATCACGACGATTCGAATACCCCGGCCGACTGTATTTGGCTCTCGCCATCCAGGCTGCCCACTGTCAAAGAACGCGGGGCGCCTCGAAGAACGTTCTTAACTTTCGCTTAATCGAGGCTGACCATCATTCTCGCGATTCACCTGTGACATTCATAAAAAAAATGCCGAGGCAAGCCCTGATGGAACACTATCGCCAACGCCAGTGGTTGGCATCGGAACCAATTCGAACGGTTGCGCGCCATTTCTGGAGCGCCCATGAATGAGAGCCTTGGGTTACTCCTTGCTCTGAGCTTCATCGTCTCGCTGGCGGCTCTGGGCGCATTGATCTGGTCCATCGTGACGCGCCAGATTCGTGCGGGAAAGAAAGAGGCTTCGACCATATTCCTGGAGGGTGAGGCCGGCACCCCGGATGACCCATCTTCATTTGATGAAGGGGCGGCCGAGCATCGATTCGACGCCTTGCGTGCCGGCGTCGACGCCCCGGGTAGGAACGTCGTACTGGTCCTGTCCATCGTTTCCTTCGTGTTCCTGATCGTTGGCTCGCTGTTCGGGATGATTGCCTCACTGAAGTTGCACTGGCCCGACTGGCTGGCGAATGAGGCGTTCACCACCTTCGGGCGCGCGCGCACCGTCCATCTGAACCTGGTCGCGTACGGCTGGCTGTCCACAGGAGGTATTGCGGTCGCGCTCTGGATCATCCCTCGCATGTTTCATACGCCCCTGCGGAGGCCCGCCATGGCGATGGTGGGCGCGGTGCTGTGGGCCCTCGGCGTGGCGGCCGGCGCCATCGCCATTGCCAATGGATGGAGCGACGGACTGGAATGGCTCGAAATCCCATGGCAGATCGACATTGTCCTGGCCCTCGGCGGCTTCTTCATCGCATGGTCCGCCATCGCGACGACCCGAAAACGCAACGTTCACCACATCTACGTCAGCGGCTGGTACTACCTCGCGGGACTGGCTTGGTTCCCCATCCTGTTCTTCATCGCGAATATCCCGGGCCTGCATTCGGGCGTGCAGCAAGCGACCACCAACTGGTGGTTCGCGCACAACGTGCTCGGCCTCTGGCTGACACCGCTGGGCCTGGGCGCGGCCTACTACCTGATTCCCAAGATCATCGGCAAGCCGATCTATTCCTACAGTGTGTCGCTGCTGGGCTTCTGGGGCCTCGCCTTGTTCTATAGCCAGGTGGGGATTCATCACCTGATCGGTGGGCCAGTGCCGACGTGGGTGGTCACGCTGTCGATCGTGCACAGCGTCATGATGTTCATTCCTGTCATCGCGGTGGCGATCAATCAGCACGTGACGGTCGCACAGAATTTCTGGGCGTTCAAGGAGTCCATGGCGCTACGCTTCGTGTCCACGGGCGCATTGATGTACACGGCCGCATCCTTCCAGGGATCGCTGGAGGCCGTACGGGCCATCAACTCGATCACCCACTTCACGCATTACACGGTAGGGCATGCGCACCTGGGGGCTTACGCATTCGTCTCCATC
The DNA here is from genome assembly GCF_002335265.1 of Cupriavidus sp. UBA2010. Taxonomy (NCBI): domain Bacteria; kingdom Pseudomonadati; phylum Pseudomonadota; class Betaproteobacteria; order Burkholderiales; family Burkholderiaceae; genus Cupriavidus; species Cupriavidus sp. UBA2010. Next base: position 102,486 of record NZ_DDCI01000005.1, on the reverse strand, counting down.
GTGCTGTTCGGCGCCTTTTACTATCTCTTGCCCTACCTGACAGGCAAGAACTGGCCCTGTCCGCGGCTCATCGCCCTCCACTATTGGCTGACGGTCTTGGGTTTTCTGATCTATTTCCTATCATTGACCATCGGCGGTTTTCTGCAAGGCATGTCGCTGCTCGATCCGCAGACCAGTTTCGCCGACATCACCCGCAACATCGTGCCGTATCTCGAAGGTCGATCGGTGGGCGGCGGCATGATGACGCTGGGACACTTCGTCTTTGCCTTCCATGCGATGGCCCTGCTCTGGTCGAAACGGCGAGGTGACGCATGAACCGGCTGATTCCATTGTTCGTCGGCGCTGTCGGAATCCTGGTGTTCGCGACCATCATGCTCGTGGTGCTCCCCGGCCTGCAGGTCCGTACGGTCCAGGCACCTGCGCAGTTGCAGAACTACACAATCGAACAGTTGAGAGGCCGTGCGCAGTACGTGGCCAATGGCTGTGTCTACTGTCACAGCCAGCAGCCCCGTTCGAGCGGCCAGACGCTGGCGGACCAGGCCCGGGGCTGGGGAAGGCCGTCCACGCCGGGTGATTACGCCTACGACGCCCCCCAACTGCTCGGGACGATGCGCACCGGCCCCGATTTGCTGAATGTCGGGGTGCGTCTGCCAAGCCGGGACTGGCAATTGACCCACCTGTACCAGCCCAGGGCCATTTTCGACTGGAGCATCATGCCTTCGTATCCCTTCCTCTTCGAGGTCAAGGAGAAGGCCGCGCCCGGCGAGGTCGTGGTCAAGCTGCCGCAGAAGTACCGCCCTGCGGACGGGAAGGTGGTGGTGGCCCGCCAGGAGGCGCTCGACCTGGTCGCGTACCTGTTGAGCCTGGATCGTTCCTACCCCGTCAGCGCCAAAGAGGCGACGTTGCGTGATCGTGGCTACGATCCGAAAACTCAGCAGGGCTCGCGTCAATGAGGGGCCAGATGAAATCCGATCTGAGCGGCAAGGGGCGTCGTGTTCAAGACGTGGACCCGACGTTCGACCCCTGGGAGCAATCGCGTCCCATTCCCTTGTTTGTGCTGGCCATCTTCCTGGCGCTGGCGATCTGGGGCGCTTTGAGCTACATCGCCGACCTGGCGCCGAATCGCGGGGCGGCGATTGGCGGGGCCGTTGCGCCGAAGCAGCAGGCCCCCGCAGTTGCCGCTGACGCGCCGGCGCTCGTCTTTCAGGGGAACGACATCGTCTGGGCCTGCGCGTCATGTCACGGCGACCATGGTGCCGGCGCGGGGCTGACGCCTGCGCTGGCTGGCTTGTCCGAAGCCTACATCGCGAAGCAACTCCACGACTTCGCCACCGGAAGCCGCCCCAACGAGTCCATGCAGTACGTGGCCAGCGCAATGAGCGCCGAGGAAATCGGGCAAGTCGCGGCCTACTACGCCGCGTTGCCGCGCGTTGTCGGCCCGCCCGTCGATCTGGGCGGAGACGCGGCACGTGGAGAGGCACTGAGCCGAACCGGCGACTGGAAAAAGGATATCCCGGCGTGCGTGACCTGTCATGGCCAGCAGGGCGAGGGCGTCGGTGGCCATTTCCCTGCGCTGGCGGGGCAGCAGCCCGAGTACATCTTCCACCAGTTGGTCTCATGGAAAGGCGGCCATCGCCACAACTCGCCGCAATCCTTGATGGATGACATCGCGTCGCGCATGTCGGAGCAAGACATGCGCGATGTGGCTCAGTATTTCGGATCTTTGCGTCCAGGCAGCAAAGGAGGCAATCATGATGAACAACGGTGATCGCCGCTCTGCGCATACGGGGACACTCAGGCGTGCCGGTTATGCCGCGGGGCTGGGTATCCTGCTGTTTTCGGCGGGTTACGGCATCTACGAGAGCGGCGTCATCGGGCGTCTGTACAGCGCGATCAGCGGCAAAACGGTCACGATTCCTTCGGCCGCGCCCTATTCGAGAGCAGACATGGAAGCTGCTCGCAAGGCCTATGCAAAAGACGCCAAGGCGTCTGCGCCCGGTATGCCTGTCGGTGCGGACGGCTATTACATCCCGCCTGCGGAGGATGACATTCCGAAGGGACCCTATGGCGATGCCATCCGGCGAGGAATGAAAATCTTCACCGACACTGGCGCCATGGTCAAGGACCACGTGGGCAATTCGCTGGCCTGCGCGAACTGCCACCTCGACTCGGGACGCCGCGAGAATGCCGCACCGATGTGGGCGGCTTATGCGTCCTATCCCGCTTTTCGCAGCAAGACCGGGACCATCAGCACGCTCGAAGACCGGATCATGGGATGTTTCACCTATTCGATGAACGCCCAGGCGTCGTCCTCGGGAAAGCCGCCACCTGCTGGCAGCGACGTGTACCGCGATCTCATGACTTACATGGCCTGGATGGCCGATGGGTTGCCTGCTGGCAACAAGCCGCGCGGAGCGCTCTATCCCAAGGTGGCGAAGCCAAAGGACGACTACGACGTGGGCCGAGGCCTGGCGGTCTATCAACAAAATTGCGCGCTGTGCCATGGTCCCAATGGACAGGGGACCCGGGAGGCGAACGGAAAAATGCGATTCCCCCCGCTTTGGGGAGCAGAGTCGTATAACTGGGGCGCCGGCATGGCCCGCATCGATACCGCAGCGGGCTTCATCTGGGCGAACATGCCCCTTGGAAAGCCGTACAGCCTGACTGAACAGGAGGCCTGGGACGTGGCGGCATTCATCAACAGCCACGAACGCCCCAAGGACACACGCCAGACCGGAACCGTGGCTGAGGCGCTGGAGAAATACCACGAAGGTGAGCAAAGCTACTACGGGAAGGTCTTGGGTGGGAAGCTGCTTGGGGTTGGAACGGATGCCACGAGCGGACCGTAGTCCCGGCGCGGATTTCGACTATGAGCAGGCCCGTGTCGCGGGCCGGATGGTGTTTTCCGTGGACGGGCTTTGGTGCGTGAGCTGCGCGATGGCCTTGCAGCGCGTCCTGCAGCGTGTTCCCGGCGTGGTCTCGGCGACGGTGAATTTCACCTCGGGCTCGGCACTTGTGACCTGGGCCCCGGAGTCGATCGACTTCCCCTTGCTGCTGCGAAAGGCCGAGGGCCTGGGCTACGCACTGTCGCCGTTGAAAGGCACCGATGAGCTGGAAGCGGCCCTGCAGCGGCAGGCTGGGAAGATCCGCTTGCAGCTTACCGTTGCAGTCGTCTTCGGGATGTGGAGCATGCTCGGCTCATGGGTGCTTTACCTCAATGCCGACGAGGGGGCAGCGCTCGCCATTGCTTGGGCCAGCGTCGTAGCGAGCCTTCCCGTCGTCGGATATTCGGCTTTGGACTTCTACCGCGCCGCCGCCCGTTCACTGCGTGCCGGGATCGCCGGGATGGACGTCTTTGCCTCTGTTGCTGTCCTGGGTTCCCTCTTTGTGTCGGTTGGCTCCCTGGCAATGGGGGCCGTGGCGATTTACACCGACGCTGCCACCATGTTGATCACTTTTCTGCTGATCGGACGACTGATCGAAATCCATGCCCGGCAGGAGAGCGGACTTGCCGTGCAAGCATTGCGCAGCCTTGCGCCGGAAACCGTGACCAAGCTGACTTCGTCCGGCGGCACAAAGGCCGAGAGCACCGTCCTGCTGGCAGAGCTTGCGCCCGGTGATACCGTTCTGATACGCGCCAACGAGCGCATCGCGGTCGATGGCATCGTCGTGGCGGGAAAGTCGGCCGTCGATCTCTCGCTGCTGCAAGGCGAGTCCGTTCCTCGCAGCGTTCAGCCTGGCGAGCGGGTCTTCGCCGGGTCCGTGAACCTGCGCGGTCCTCTGACGGTCCACGTGACCGCCGGTGCGGGAGAGCGAAGATTGGATGTCCTCGGCCTGCGCATGCTTGAGCTGTTTGGCGCCCGGTCGTCGTTGTCCGAGACGGCCGAGCGCTTCGTCCGGATACTGCTTCCGGTCGTGGTGACGGCATCTCTGCTCGCCTTCGTCCATTACCTGTGGAGCGGCACAAGTGCAGATCGGGCGTTGCTCGGTGCGCTGAGCATCCTTGTCGCAGCCTGCCCTTGTGCGGTCGGTCTGGCAATGCCGCTGGCCTACGCATTTACCTGCCGCGAGGCCGCTCGGCGCGGCGTCCTCTTAAGAGACTCTGCGAGCGTCGAAGCGTTGGCCCGCACGAGGATCATGGCGTTCGACAAGACAGGTACGTTGACGTGCGGTCAGATGCGTATCGTCAGCATCCAGACGCGGGAGGGATGGTCTGAACAGGACCTCATCGACCTTGCGGCAAGGGCTGAGGCCGGCGTCGTGCACCCCATCGCACACGCGGTGGTCCTCGCGGCCCGGCAGTCTGGAATGAGCAGCGCGTGCGAGCCCGACGGATGCCAGGTGACGGCATGCGCGAAAGGCGTGACGATGCAGGTGCCCGGCGGCGAGGCCGTGCGGGTGGGTGAAAGGAATTGGCTGCTTGCCGCGGGTGTCGAGGGCATGCCGCCGGAAGATGGCATGCCGGGGCTGGTACACGTTGCCAAAGGCAGGGATTGGCTCGGCTCCTTGCGACTACAGGATGCCCCTCGCGACGATGCTCGTTCGTCACTGCAGCAGTTGCGTGCGCAGGGATTGAAACTCTGGTTGCTGACCGGGGATTCCAGCGCAGCGTCCGACCGCCTGACGGCTGACCTGGGCATAGACTTCGACCGGGTCGAGACCCACTGCTCTCCAGAAGAGAAAGCCGACATCGTGGCAAAGAGCCCAGCGCCTGTCGCCTTCGTGGGAGACGGCGCCAACGATGGCTTGGTCCTGGCCCAGGCAGCCTGCGGAATCGCCATTCCAGGATCGAGTTCCGTGGCTGTTTCCGCAGCCGGGGTGGTGATCGCACACGGCAGCGTGGGCGCTGTCGTCGAGACCCGTGAGTTGGCTCGCAAGTTCGATCGCATCGTCCGGCAGAACCTCGGGTTTTCCGTCGCGTACAACCTCGCCGTGATTGTCGTGCTGTTCGAAGCAGGCGTGACGCCCTTTGCGGCCGCGCTCGCCATGCTTGCCAGCAGTGCGTCGGTATTTCTGAACACCTGCAGGCTGCTGCACGGCCGCCCTGTCTTGGACAGGTCGATGCAGGCCGACCCTGCTACATCCTGAAAGGAGCACTGGAATGCTCAGGCCGTGAGCAAGGTCGTGCGGTGGGGAAATGCCGTGACCTTGGCGCTTGCCGGCAGCGCACATGCGTTGACGTTCGCCCCGGATCCGCTGCCCCAGTGGTCGCTGCCCATCGTGCAAATCCTCGCGCTGGCGGTTCTGGCACGCGCCAGCTTCGCCGCCGAGCGCGGCCGGCAGGCATTCCTTCGCGGATGGGGGTTCGGTTTCGTCAATTTTGCGGTCGGCTTGTACTGGCTGTTCATCAGCATCCATGACTACGGTGGTTTGTCCGCGCCACTGGCCGGGGCCAGCGTCGTGGCGCTGTCTGCCTTTCTCGCGCTGTTTCCCGGTCTTGCCTGTGCGATCAGCAAGTGGCTGCAGTCCCGCATTCGGCGGCGAGCGGCACTGTCACACGTGCTGGCCTGGTCGGCTGCTTGGGCCGCCTCGGAATGGCTGCGCGGCGTGCTGTTCTCGGGCTTTCCGTGGCTGAACATTGGCTACGCCCATGTGGACAGCCCATTGGTCGGCTGGGCGCCGTTGCTGGGCGTGCATGGTGTCGCGCTGCTCGCGGCGTACCTCTCAGGGACCGTGGCGTTCCTGTCGCGTCCGGCCGCGGCGTCCATGCGTTGGAACGTGTCCTTGCTGGCGACGGTGCTGATCCTGATCGCCATGGGGTGGATACTTGCTCGTCTCGATTGGTCGACGGCCGAAGGCGAGCCATTGAATCTGAGGCTGGTACAGGCAAACATCGATCAATCGCAGAAGTTCGATCCGACGCGGCTCGAAGACGGCATCGTCAGGCACTTGCGGCTGGCTGCGCAGCCACCTGGTCCCGGAGAGCCGCATCCGGACCTGATCGTCCTGCCAGAGACGGTCGTGCCCATATTCCAAGACCAGCTCAACCCGACGATCTGGAAAGCCTGGCTTGACGTCGCCGCGCACCAGCGCAGCATGATTGCGATGGGCGTTCCTTTGCACAGCATGGCGGCCGACGGCAGCTCGCGGTACACCAACAGCGCCATCGGCTTCGACGCCGGCACACCTTTGCAGCAGCTTGTCGACGCCTCCCTGCCGCTACGCTACGACAAGCACCACCTCGTTCCGTGGGGCGAGTATGTACCGGCCGGGTTCGAGTGGTTCACGCGAATGCTGGACATGCCGCTGGGCGATTTCGATCGCGGAGCCCCGGTCCAGCTACCGTTCTCGGTGAATGATCAGCACTTGGCGTTCAACATTTGCTACGAGGATGTTTTCGGTTCCGAGCTGCTCCCGTCGCTCCTGCCGAACCCCGGCGGAGGACCCGGCGCGAGCGTGCTTGTGAACTTGAGCAACCTCGCCTGGTTCGGCCAGACCTGGGCGCTTCGCCAGCATCTGCAGATCGGGCGGATGCGCAGCATCGAGACCGCACGGCCTATGGTGACCTCCACGAATACAGGCATCACAGCCTCGATCGATCCGAAAGGACGGGTCGCTGCCGCTCTGCCGCCACACAGGCCGGGCGTGTTGTCCGTGACCGTACAAGGCATGAGCGGCCTGACGCCGTACGTTCGCCATGGCGACCAGCCCGTCCTGTTGCTCATAGGGATGGTGCTGGCTGGTCTCGCATGGCGCCCGACCCGACGGTAGCCGCAAGACCGGCAGCCGCACGAGCACTGCCATGCGCCCGATCCCCGGCGGCGGGTTACACCCAAGTCAGACGATAGATCGAACGAAGGGGAACCACATCAGCATGCATCCGTCCCTTGGCTGTAACCCCGCCATCCATGGCAGCACACCAAACCTACGGCTTTGAATCCAAACTGCGTCCTGCAGGCCAGGCTTGGCTTTTTTTGGGTGCAGGGTCAGTGGGCACGAGAAATTTCGCAACCAGACCTCCCCCTTCCCGGGGTTCGAGATTCAGTGCCCCACCAAATCTCTCTGCAATGGCCCGCACGATCGAAATGCCCAGGCCCGCCCCGTCCTTACTCTTTCGGCCCTGGTCGCCGCGCCAGAAACGTTGGCCGATTTGGGATGCCTGCTCGGCAGTCAGCCCGGGGCCACGGTCCGATACGGTAACCACACACCGCTGTGCATTCGGATCCAGGAACACGCCAACCTCGATCGCCGCATCTCGCGGCGAGTAGCGCATTGCGTTGTCAACCAGATTGCGAACTGCCGTTTCCAGCATCGACTTGGGCACCGGAGTTCCGGTGTCCTCGCCGATGATGTTCAACGACAAGCGCTCATTTTCGTGCGCCTTCCACTGTTCCAGCACGCCGCCGACAGAAGCGACCACAGAGGTGCAACCGTCCGCCTTGTCGGCAGACGTCTCGGCGCGGGCCAGCGTCATCATCTGGTCCAAGGTGCGCCGCAGTCGTTTCACGCCTTCCTCTGCACTGGAGAGAGACGATGCCACCTCGTCGCCTTCACTGAGCCGGGCCACCTGCAGATGCGTATCGATCACGGTCAACGGTGTGCGCAGCTCGTGCGCCGCGGCATCGGTGAATGCCCGCTGGCTGGCAAGTGTTCGTGCCAGGCGCTTGAGAAGCCCATTCATTGCGTCCAGAACCGGGCGCAGTTCCGAGGACGAATGGTTGACAGCAATGGGGGACGTGTCGTCCGCGTGTTTGTCGCGCAATTGCTGCGACAGAGCCTCCAGGGGGGCCAGCCCCCGGCCAATGCCGATCCAAAGGGCAGCCAGGCCGCCAAGGAAAGCAATCAAGAATGGCACGCCAGCCACGCTCAGCAGTTCGTTGATCAGCATATCCCGCTGATCCACGCGATCCGCCGTCGTGATCTGGTAGCCATTGGCACGAAGAACGTAGACCCTCCACTGATGTCCCAAAACGTCCCGCGTGCTGAAGCCGGCCGGCAGTGACTCGAACTCCGAGTGAGGTCCAGTGGTCGTTCGTGCCAGGATCTCTCCCTGCAAGGACCGGATTTCACATGCGATGCCCTCCTTGCCGCTGACGCGCACCGCCTCGGTGAAGTCGTTGGACGCCGCATTCGGAGCCAGCGCGGCGCGTTCAAGAAGCCCGGACACCATGCGTGCCGACATGGCAAGGCGGCCGTCGAGGGTTCGGTCGAGATTGGAATGAACGCCGCGCATCATCCAGCCGGCGGCAGCACCCCACAGAACCAACAGCGAGATACCGGCGATCAGAACAGCCCGAAGGCGCAGGCTCATGATGCGAGCCTCCAGCCCAGCCGATAGCCGAGCCCCCGGACCGTCTCGATGGCTTCGGCGCCGAGCTTGCGGCGGATGTTGTGGATATGCACATTGAGCGCATTGCTGCCGATCTCTTCCCCGAGGCCATACAAGCGCTCGTTGAGCAGGTCGGGCGGGACCCACCGGCCATCGGCGTTGGCGAGATGGGCCAGCAGATCGACCTCGCGGCGCGACAAGGAGACGGACTCGCCCTGGAACCAGGCCAGCCCGCTCTCCGGCTCCAGCCGCAGGGGGCCGGCCGAGATGACCTGGGCCGCACGGCCTTGCGTGCGTCTGACCAGCGCATGCAGCCGGGCCGCGAGTTCACGCAGATCGAACGGTTTGACCATGTAGTCGTCGGCACCTTCATGCAGCCCTTTGAGCCTGTGTTCGATGGCGTCCCGCGCCGTGAGGATCAGGACAGGCAACTGAGGCTCGACGGCCCGCATGCTGGCCAGCAACTCCATGCCGTCCCGGTCGGGAAGCCCGAGATCGAGCACCAGGGCATGGAAGGTGTCTTCTGCATGCGTGGCTTCGGCTTCTTCTGCGGTGGCGACGTGATGCACCGCGATGCCGTGCTTGTGCAGACCGGCCACGATCCCTCGCCCGATCAGTTCGTCGTCTTCCACCAACAGTATTCGCATGGCGCCTACCCACCTGAGTTTGCTTGTTTGACACGCTCATGTTAGGCCAGAAATGACAGCAACGTAGGACGCAAGTTCCCGCTAATTCTCAGTTAATCGGGAGAAGACATGATTTTGAAGACTGCCCCTTGAGGGCGCACCTTCCAAGGATGCCCATGTGTATGAACTATGACCCGGCCCATGCTTGAAGCTCTCGATCTGGTGGGCATTCGGGGGGAGCACCGACTGTTTGACCATTTGACTTTCCGGATCGCGCCGGGCGAGTGCCTGTTGGTGCAAGGCGAGAACGGCAGCGGGAAGACCACGCTATTGCGATCGCTCGCAGGCTTCGCAACGCCGGATGCCGGCAGAGTTTTATGGAAAGGAAAGCCGCTACGCAATCAATGGAGTGAATACCAACGCGAACTGGTCTACAGCGGCCATGGCATTGGGCTCAAAGAAGACCTGAATGCCTTGGACAACCTGCTCGCCGCAGCCGCCATTGCAGGTGAGCCACTCACCCCGGAACGTGTGGAATCAGCGCTGGACGACGTTGGCTTGACCGAGCACAGGCATCTGCCGGTCCGGATGTTGTCGCAAGGCCAAAAGCGCCGTGCAAGCCTGGCTCGACTGCTCCTCTACAAGAGGAAATTATGGATTCTCGACGAGCCCTCCACAGCGCTGGACAAATTCGGTGCGCGATGGCTTGGTGAAGTGATCCATGGGCACCAGTCCCGTGGCGGAATGGTCGTTCTGACAAGTCACCAAGAGCTGGCCGTGAAAGCTTCTCAGACCGTCCGGATGGGGGCATGAGCCAGTGAGCCAGCCCCTCGTTGCCCATCCGGTGTTTGTCGTGATTCGCCGGGACTTGGAAGTGGCCTTGCTCCGAAGGTCAGACGCGCTGATACCTCTTTTCTTCTTTGTCGTCGTCGTCAGTCTGTTTCCCTTGGGTATCGGCCCCGAGCGCGAAATACTCCGGCGGATCGCTCCAGGCGTCCTGTGGGTGTCGGCATTGCTGGCCAGCATGCTTTCGCTGAATCGCCTGTTCGAGCAGGATCACGCCGATGGCACGCTGGAGCAGATGATGCTGTCGCCGGCGCCGTTGGCCATGTTGGTCGTCGGCAAGATCACGGCACATTGGCTGTTGTCCGGTTTGCCCTTGGCCTTGCTTGCGCCCGCGCTGGCATTGCAGTTCGACCTGCCTGCCTCGTCCCTCTGGATTCTGACCGCATCGCTCGCTATCGGTACGCCTGTGCTCAGCCTCATCGGCGCCGTCGGCGCGGGGCTGACGCTGGGCGTACGCGCAGGGGGTGTTCTCGTTGCTGTGCTGGTGCTGCCGCTCTACATCCCGGTGCTGATCTTCGGCGCCGGCGCGGTCGATGCGTCGATCCTCGGTCAGGGTGCGTCGGCCAACCTCTCCTTGCTCGCCGCCGTGTTCGTCTTGGCGGCGTTCTTCACGCCATTCGCAACGAGTGCATCGCTGCGCATCGCACTTGAGTATTGAGGAGCGAAGCGAATGGTCAACTGGTTCAAATTTTCATCTCCCAAAGCGTTTTACCCTATCGCGGGAAAGCTCATCCCTTGGCTCGGCGTGACCGCCGCGGCGCTGTCACTCGCTGGCGTCTGTGTGGGGTTCTTCTTGGCACCCACGGACGCCCAGCAGGGAGAGGGATATCGCATCATCTTCCTGCACGTGCCGGTTTCATGGATGTCCATGGTCATCTACCTGGCGATGGCGTTCTGGGCCGGCATTGGCCTGGTGTTCAACAGCCGCCTGTCGGCAATGATGGCCTCGGCGCTGGCCCCCACGGGTGCACTGTTCACCTTCCTTTCGCTGTGGACAGGCGCCTTGTGGGGAAAGCCGATGTGGGGAACCTGGTGGGTCTGGGATGCACGACTGACCTCTGAACTTGTCCTGCTGTTTCTGTACGTCGGCTTCATCGCACTCCAATCGGCGATCGAAGATCGTCGCCGTGCCGATCGGGCAGGCGCCGTGCTGGCGCTGGTCGGCGTGGTGAACATCCCTGTGATCTATTTCTCCGTGCAATGGTGGAACACCTTGCACCAGGGTGCCTCGGTATCGCTGACTCGCGCGCCCTCCATGGCGATGGTCATGTTGCTGGGCATGCTGATCATGGTTCTTGCGGCCTGGGCTTACACGGCTGCGGCGGCGCTGGCGCGCGTGCGCTGCATCATCCTGGAACGCGAACATCACGCCGGCTGGTTGCAGGACATCGAGGAGGTGAAGCGATGAACTGGGCCAGTGTCGGTGAGTTCCTGGCGATGGGTGGTTATGGTGTGTACGTTTGGGGATCCGTCCTGATGACGGTGGTGTTGCTTTGGACGGAATGCCGAATGCTTCGGCGCCGGCGCCGAGCAGCACTACGGCGCATCCAGTCGGAATTGCCGGGCAAGGAGGTGCGGCGTGAAGCCACGACATAAACGCATCGCACTCATCGTCGCCGGGCTATCCGCCATCGGCATCGCCACGGCGCTGGTGCTCAATGCCTTTCAGAGCAACCTTGTGTTTTTCTTTACGCCCTCGCAGATCAGTGCCGGGGAGGCACCATTGGAGCGCACCTTTCGAGTCGGCGGCATGGTGGAACGAGGCAGTCTGAAGCGACAGCGTGGTGAGCTTGCCGTGCAATTCGTCATCACCGATACGGTCAAAACAATCCCGGTCACTTATTCGGGCATCTTGCCCGACCTGTTCAGTGAAGGAAAAGGGGTTGTTGTTCAAGGACGGCTGGACAGTGCCGGCCTCTTTCGCGCCGAGGAGGTGCTGGCCAAGCACGACGAGAACTACATGCCACCCGAGGCCCAGCATGCACTGGACGAGGCCCAGAAGAATTCAGCTTCAAGGAAGCCTTGACCCATGATTCCAGAAATCGGCCACCTCGCCCTCATCGCCGCCTTGTTCGTGGCACTCGCTCAAGGTGTTCTTGCCCTGGCCGGCGCGGCGCGAGCCAACCTCACCTGGATCGCGTTCGCCCGTCCCGCAGCACGCACGCAATTCCTGCTGGTGATCGTCGGTTTTACAGCGCTCACCTGGGCCTTTGTCGCGAAGGACTACTCGGTCGCCTACGTCGCTCAAAATTCCAATTCTCAGCTCCCGCTGGGCTACAGAATGGCCGCGGTCTGGGGCGGACATGAGGGTTCGCTCCTGCTCTGGCTGCTGATGCAGACCGGATGGGCCTATGCGGTCAGCCGGCTGTCGAAGCAGCTTCCGGATGCCATGGTGGCGCGCGTTCTGGGTGTGCTCGGGCTGGTGACGGCCGGTTTCCTGCTGTTCGTCCTGTTGACCTCCAATCCCTTCGAACGACTTTTCCCGGTCCCGCAAGACGGATGGGATCTGAATCCGCTCTTGCAGGATATCGGCTTGATCTTTCATCCGCCGCTGCTTTACATGGGGTACGTCGGATTTTCGGTGGCCTTCGCATTCGCGATCGCCGCATTGCTTGCCGGACAACTGGACTCGACGTGGGCGCGCTGGTCGCGTCCCTGGGCCACCGCAGCCTGGGCGTTTCTGACGGTCGGCATCGCCTTGGGAAGTTGGTGGGCCTACTACGAGTTGGGCTGGGGGGGATGGTGGTTTTGGGACCCGGTCGAGAACTCATCGTTCATCCCCTGGCTGGTGGGCACTGCCTTGATCCACTCTTTGGCAGTAACGGAAAAGCGGGCCAGCTTCAAGAATTGGACGGTGCTGCTGTCCATCGGTGCATTTTCATGCTCGTTGCTTGGTGCCTTTCTGGTGCGCTCGGGCGTACTGACTTCCGTGCATGCATTTGCCACCGATCCACGGCGCGGACTGTTTATTCTGATTCTGCTGACTGTCATTGTGGGCACGTCGCTCGCTTTGTTCGCATGGCGAGCCCCCAAGGTCGGAATGGGAGGACGGTTCGACACGGTCTCCAGGGAGTCCTTGCTGCTGGCGAACAATGTGCTGCTGGTGGTCACTGCCGGCGCGGTCGCACTCGGTACGCTGTACCCACTGCTCATCGACGCGTTGGGCCTGGGCAAGCTCTCCGTCGGGCCGCCATACTTCAATGCGGTGTTCGTGCCATTGATGATCCCCGCGTTACTTCTGATTGCGGTCGGACCCGTCGCCAATTGGAAGGCCGCCCAGTTCGGTGCCATCTTCAGGCAGTTGCGCGTTCCGATGATTGCGGCACCCGTGGTGGGCCTGACCGCTCCATTCGTGCTGGGACACTGGTCAGGCTCCGCGGCGTTGGGCTTGATGCTGGCCACATGGATCGCCGTGTCCGTGGGGACGGGCATCTTCGGTCGAATGCGCGCCACCCGCGGCGGGTTGCGTGCCCAGCCGCGCAGTTGGCTTGGGATGCATATGGCGCATCTGGGCATCGCGGTATTCGTGACTGGCGTGACCATCGTCAGCGGGTATGAGACCGAGCGAGACGTTCGATTGGCCCAGGGAGAGTCCGTCAGCATCGGCGGCTACAACCTCACTTTGGTCGGCGTAAGGAGCGCGCGAGGACCCAACTACGTGACGCAGATAGGCGATATCGAACTGTCGCGCGACGGCAAGGTCTTGCGTCGGCTCCATCCGGAGAAGCGCAACTACCCGGCCTCGCAGATGCCGATGACCGAAGTGGCGATCGACGCAAATGGACTGCGCCACGTCTACGCGGCGCTCGGCGAACCGCTCGGAGAGGGCGTTTGGAGCGTTCGCGTCTACCACAAGCCGTTCGTCGACTGGATCTGGATCGGCTGCATCCTGATGGCGCTTGGCGGCGGCTTGGCCATCAGCGATCGCCGATACCGCCTGAAGCCTCGCCGTCAACACGCCGCCCAGCCATTGCCCGAGGCCACATCATGAACCGCTTCCTATGGCCGCTGCTCGGATTCTTTGTATTGGTGTCATTTCTCGCGATGGGACTGACGCTCAAGCCCAGCGAGGTGCCGTCGCCCTTGATCAACAAGCCCGCGCCACGCTTCAGTCTTCCGCAACTGCAAGCCCCGGACAAGACCTTCTCGCCCGAGAGCATGATCGGGAAAGTATGGGTACTGAACGTGTGGGCTTCCTGGTGCGCGCCCTGTCTTGAGGAGCATCCCGTCATCACCGAATTGGCCAGCAGGCATGCCGTCTCGGTGGTCGGCATGAACTACAAGGACACGCCGCAGAACGCCATCGCCTGGCTAGGACGCAATGGCAACGCCTTTGAAACGACGATCTCCGATGCGCACGGGGCTGTCGGCATCGACTTCGGGGTGTACGGCGTGCCGGAAACCTATCTGATCGACAAGGCGGGCATCATTCGCTACAAGCATACCGGGCCGATGGACGCGGGTGAAATGCGCAGCGAGCTGCTGCCGCTGGTGCAGGAGCTTGAGAAATGATCCTCTGGCGGCTGGCATTGTTTTTCTTTTTGTTCACGGCTCCGGTCTGGGCCAGCGACCAGGCGGCCGAGGACCGCATGCTGGGCATTGCATCCGAGTTGCGTTGCCTGGTTTGCCAGAACGAGTCGATTGCAGCTTCGCAGGCCGATCTCGCCGCCGACTTGCGTCAACAGATTCGCGAGCAGATCCGTGCCGGAAAAAGCGATGACGACATCCGAACCTATATGGTCGAACGATACGGCGACTTTGTGCTTTACCGCCCGCCATTGAAGCCGACAACGATGCTGCTTTGGTTTGGCCCGTTCGCGCTGCTTGCCCTGGGCTTTGTGGTCTTGGTCATGAGTCTGCGCAGCCGAAACCGCAAGCCGAAGAATGCTGCCCTCAATGAAGAGGAGCGCAGACACGCGGACGCGCTGCTGGCTCCGCCACACAATGCCCTGGACGAGTCATGAGCATCGTTTTCCTGGTTCTGGCGTCGGTGCTCGTGGGAGGCGTCTCGCTATGGCTTTCTTTCCTCCTCTGGCGAGGGGGACATGGTGCGGGCAACCAGGTTGCCCCTGACAGCGTGAACGCCGCGGTACTGCGCGATCAATGGGCGGAGTTGGAGAGAGACCACTTCAATGGCACGCTGTCGGCCCATGAATTGGCCGATGCAAGATCCGATCTGCAACGGCGAGCGCTGGATGAAACTGCTCCATCGCCGTCGAGATTGGGGCCACCTGCTGGAAGCAGGGGGGCAGCGATCACTGTCGCCATTGTGCTGCCGATCGCGACGGCGCTGACCTATTCGTACTTGGGGAATCCGGCCGCCGTGGACCCGCCACAGGTTCGCAGCGCGGGTATGACGACGCAAGCCGATGTGCAAGCCATGGTGGCCTCACTGCAGGCACGACTGGCCCAGCACCCCGATGATCCTGGAGGCTGGCTCATGCTGGCGCGTTCCTACCGCTACTTCGGCGATCATGAGCAAGCCGTCAATGCCTTCACTCGCGCCAATGAACTTGTCCAGAACGATCCACAAGCTTTGTCGGAATACGCGGAGTCGCTGTCCAGAATCCGCGGCTCCGGCTTTGAGGGAGAGCCCACCCGTATGCTTGAGCGGGCCTTGTCGCTCGATCCCAATGCAGCCCTGCCTCTGACTCTGGCCGGCGCTGCTGCGGTGCAGCGCCGGGACTACCAAGCGGCCATCGCGCACTGGCAGAAGCTGCTAGGGATGATGCCCCCCGACTCCGAGGCGGCGAAAGTCGTCGAGGCCGGGATCGAACGGGCCCGGACGGAGCAGGCGGAACTCGCCCACGGTCGATCATCAGAGCCAAGCGCAAAGCATTGATGGCATCCCGGTTCCCAGGGGCCGTGCGGGGGACCTTTAGTTTCGCTTAATCGGGTCATCGCATGATCCAGGCAGCTTTGCTTGGAGGATTCGGATTTGGCTTTTCATCGGCGCGTCGTAGCGATCTTTCTCCTGTGTTGTTGTGCGGTCGGCAGCGCGTGGGCGAATGGCCTTTTTTCCTCCTGGGGCAGCAGTGAACGGCAATTTCTGGACGTTGCCGAAGTTCTCAAGCTGGACCCTGCGCAGCAGCAGGGCGATTCGTTCTCGGCCGCTGGGCACATCGCCGATGGCTACTACGTCTATCGCCATGCCCTCAAGTTGGTCGATGCCCAGGGCCATGAGGTCAGCTTGAGCCTTCCGGCAGGAACGGCCAAACACGACGAATTCTTTGGCGACACGGAAATCTATACGGGCGAGGCGCTCAAGCTGCGCTTTCCTGCCACTGCCCCCGGCCCGCTGACGCTCCACTGGCAGGGCTGCGCGGAAGCAGGGATCTGCTATCCGCCGCAGACCATGAACGTGGCACTGCCGGCTGTGGTGGCCGGTACCTCCCCGGCCGGCAATGATTCCGTCCAGGGGAGTTCGGCCGTGGCCGCCACCCATGCAGGCAGCCAGGGTGGGCCGACCGAGGTGGCGGAGGATCAAGCCGCAGCGCAGCGGCTTGCAGCGCTGGGGCCCGTGTGGGGGACGCTGCTGTTCTTCGGCTTCGGGTTGCTGCTGGCTTTCACGCCATGCTCGCTCCCGATGATCCCCATCATCTCCACCATGGTGGTCGGCAGCCAGGCCAGGCCGCGGCGGGCTTTCTTCCTCTCCCTGTCCTATGTCTTGGCGATGGCGGGCACCTACGCCGCGGTAGGTGTGGCCGCTGGCCTGGCCGGGGCCAATCTGCAGGCCACACTGCAATCGCCTTGGCTGCTCGGAGCGTTTGCAGCCTTGTTCCTGGTCCTGGCGAGTTCCTTGTTCGGTCTGTTCGAGCTGCAGATGCCCTCGGCGCTGATCAATCGGGTCGAATCCGCTGGCAGAGAGCGCTCGGGCGGGAGCCTCCCCGGCGCGGCGGCGCTGGGCTTCCTCTCGGCGCTTCTGGTCGGGCCTTGCATGACCGCTCCATTGGCGGGCGCATTGCTGTACATCGGGCAGACCGGCAGCGCGGTCTACGGCGGCATGGCCTTGTTCGCGCTGGGTTTGGGCATGGGACTGCCCCTGCTGGCCATCGCCGTGTTCGGTGCCCGGGTCCTGCCGCGGCCTGGCGCGTGGATGGACCGCGTGCGCGTGGCATTCGGCTACGTCATGGTGGGCATGGCCGTGATGATGCTGACGCGCGTCCTGCCCGGCACGGTCAGCCTGGTTCTGTGGGGCGCGTGGGTCTTGTCGGTGGCGATTGGACTGATCGCTTGGGGCCAGGCCGTGGCAGCAAAGCATCGGCTGGCATGGACGCTGCGGTCCGGCGCTGTCTTCGCCGGCTTGTGGTCCATCCTGATGCTGGTCGGCGCGGCCTCTGGCGGCGAATCGGCATTGCAGCCGCTGGCACACCTGCGCGGGGATTCGGCTTCGGCAGCACCGGCGACAGGCGGCGTCGCTTACCTGCAGGCCAAATCGGTCGAGGACGTCGATGCGCATCTGGCACAGGCCGCCTCACGCGGTCAATGGACTCTGATCGATTTCTACGCCGACTGGTGCGTCAGTTGCCATGTGATCGAACGCAACGTATTCGGCGACCCGGCCGTCGCGTCCCGACTGGCCCGGATGCAGGTCGTGCGACCGGACGTGACGCGCAATGATGCGACCGACCAGACCTTGCTCAAGCATTGGGGTGTCATGGGACCGCCTACTCTCATTCTCGTCGGTCCGGATGGCAAGGAACGGCGCGATCTGCGCGTCGTCGGCGAGATCGATGCCAGCGCCTTCTTGGAGCGCTTGGACAAGGCTGGTTCCTGATGATCAGCATCGGTCCATTCTCCGTTCAGGTGGTTGCCGTCTTCTTGGCCATCCTGCTGGCCTGGGTCGTGGCGCGCATGGTGGCCAAGCGGTTGCCCGACTCTCCGTACAAGGCGGCCGGTGGCATGCTGCTGGACGCCGTTTTTGTGGGGCTTGTGGCAGCTCGCCTCGGCTACATCGCGCAGTGGTGGGAAGAGTACGCGCAGTCGCCAATGTCCATGATTTCCATTGGCGATCAAGGCTTTTTGTGGTGGGTCGGTGTCCTGGCCGCGGTGACGCTCATCTGGTGGCGCACCCGTGCGGTTCAGGCATTGCGCCGGCCTGTGCTGGCGGGAGTTGCGGCCGGACTCTTGGCCTGGTTTGCGGCCGGTGGCGTGCTGGCTTTGCTTCAGCGCTCGGCGCCGCCATTGCCGGCCTTGACGCTCGCAACGCTCGATGAACGGCCTGTCGTCCTCAATTCCTATGCTGGGCGGCCCGTCGTGCTCAACCTCTGGGCTTCATGGTGTCCACCATGCCGTCGCGAGATGCCGGTGTTCGAGCAGGCGCAAGCGCAGTATCCCGGTATCGCCTTCGTCATGGTCAACCAGGGAGAAAGCGCCCAGCAGGCCCGCGCCTTTCTTGAAAGCGAACGCCTGCAGCTCAAGGATGTGCTGCTCGACCCCGCTTCCCAGACCATGCAGGCCGTCGCCTCGCGAGGCCTGCCCACCACCTTGTTCTTCGATGAACAAGGACGCCTGGTGGATACCCATCTGGGCGAACTCACGATGGCAAGCCTCAAACACACGGTGTCGCGCCGATTCGCGCCAGCCCAACAGATCAAGACAGACAAGGAGTAATCATGTTTGCACAACGCTCGCACATTTCGTTCCTCTTGGCCGCCAGCTTCATGGCGGTCACCGGCTGCAGCAAGGCAGAGACGGCGGACAAGCCGGCCGTCCTCAAGGCGCTGGAGGGCCAGGGCCTGACCGTCACGCAGGAATTCAAGGTCGGCGGTGGTCTGCGCGCCTTCGCCGCCGTCGCGGGTGACCGGCCCATTGCCGTATACATCACGAGCGACGGCAATGCCATCGTGGGAACTCGCCTGAACGCCAAGGGCGAGCCGATGGACGAAGCGGACCTCGAAAAGCTGGCCGCCAAACCGATCAGCGACAAGGAATGGTCGCAGCTCCAGTCGTCTACCTGGGTGCTGGACGGCAAGGCAGATGCGCCGCGCGTCATCTACACCTTCAGCGATGCCAACTGCCCCTATTGCAACGCCTTTTGGGAAGCTGCACGCCCTTGGGTGGATTCCGGCAAGGTCCAATTGCGGCACATTCTGGTGGGCATCATCAAGGATGACAGTCCGGCCAAAGCCGCGGCCATCCTTGGCGCGCCTGACCGGAGCGCGGCATTGTTGACGAACGAACGACAGTTCGGCCAAGGCGGGATTACGCCAGCCAAGAGCGTGCCTGCCGATGTGCGCAAGATCCTCGATGACAACCTGGCACTCATGGCGAGCACCGGCTTCCGGGGGACGCCCGGCATCGTCGTGCGCGGCCCCAACGGGGTCCTCAAGAAATACAACGGCATGCCGCGAGGGGCGCAACTGGGTGAAGTGCTGGGACCGCGCTGAACCAGCCGCCGAGGCACCGAACCTGATGGCCACTTCTCTCAGACCGCATCCCAGGCTGTTCAACGGAAATTGCACAAAGGATCATTCACCATGCTCTCGCTGACGGGTGGAGTGCTGGGCCTCATCATTGGAGCCGTGCTGGGATTGACTGGGGCCGGCGGCGGCATCTTCGCCGTGCCGGCGCTGGTATTCGGCCTGGGCATGGACATCCGTCAGGCCGCGCCCGTGGCGCTGCTCGCCGTGGGCGCTGCGGCGACCCTGGGGGCTGCGCAGGGCTTGCGCCAGGGCGTTGTTCGGTACAAGGCAGCGATGATGCTGGCGGCTGCCGGTACCGTGACGGCTCCGCTGGGCGTGCAGCTCGCTCACTGGCTTTCGCCTCGATGGCTGAACCTGATCTTCGTCGCCATCATGCTCGTGGTGGCTTACCGTATGTTCATGTCATCCCGTGGCAACCAGCCGCAGGGCGATTCGGCTGACGAGCAGGGCCGGGTCTGCAAGATCTCCAAGGACACCGGCCGCTTCGTCTGGAACGTGCGAACCGCGACCACGCTGGGAAGCATCGGCGTCGTCTCCGGTTTGGCCACGGGCATGCTGGGGGTGGGCGGCGGATTCATCATCGTCCCGGCCCTGGCGCATTTCAGCGAGCTGCGCATGCACAGCATCGTCGCGACCTCGCTCATGGTGATCGCGCTGCTGTCCGCGGTGACCGTGTTCATCGCGTGGAGTCACGGCCTGACGCTTACCGCACCCGCCTGGACATTCGTTCTCACGGCGCTCGTGGGCATGTCAATTGGCCGCGTTCTGGCACGCAGGATTCCCTCAAAGATGCTCCAGCGGGTGTTCTCGATCACCTGCGTGGCCGTGGCGGCCCTCATGCTCATGCGCAATGTTGGCTAGAGGTCCGATGTTCGATGTTCGATTAATTGATGTGGACGGGAATATTCAATGCAGACAAGGAAAGCAGATATCGCCATCATTGGCGCGGGAACCGCTGGCAGCACCGCATTCCACGCGCTGAAGGCGGCAGGCAAACAGGTGGTTCTGATCGATCGGGGGCCATTGGGGACGACCTGCGCGCGCGTCGGATGCATGCCTTCGAAAGCGGCGCTGCATGCCGGCATGCACTGGAAGGTTGCCAAGGCACTCGCGGCGAGCGCCACGCCGTCGACCCAAGGGCCGCAGGCCTTGTGGTCCCACGCCCGCCAGACCAGGGATGCGCTGGCCAGCGCCGCCGCGGAACGCACACGCAAGGCGGCCGGCGAGAGCCTGATCATGGCCGAAGCGCGCTTCGTCGCGCCAGGCATCTTGCAGGCGGGCGAACAACGGATCGAGGCCGGCGCCTTCATCGTGGCGACGGGCTCCCGCCCGGTGGTTCCCAAAGCGCTCGAAGGTGTCGCCTCCCGCGTTCTGACCACCGATACCCTGTTCGACCTGGAAGTCCTGCCGGCCCGGATGGGGATCCTGGGGCTGGGCGCCATCGGGCTGGAACTCGGCTTGGCCCTGTCTCGGCTGGATGTGCAGGTGGTCGCGGCAGACCAGAAAGACACCATCGGCGGTATCCAAGACCCCGATGTCCTGAAGCGAGCGATCGCCAGGTTCGAGACCGAATTGCCGATGTGGCTGGGCGCCGCCGTCGAAGTCAGCCTTGAGGGCGACCAGGTACGCATGCGCACCGGCGAGCGCGAGGCCCTGGTGGATCGGCTTCTCGTCGTGACGGGACGACAGCCCAATACCGAGGCGCTCGACCTCGCCGCGGCCGGCATCTCCCTGGATCAGGCTGGCCGACCGAGCATCGACCCCGCGACCATGCAGGCCCCCGGGTCCTCCCAGGTGCCGATTTTCTTCGCAGGCGACGTGCAGCCGGATCGCCCCCTGATGCACGAGGCCGCGGACGAGGGCCAGATGGCGGCGCAGGCCGCGTTGTCGAGCTTGCGCGGGGAAAGCTGGCCAGGGGCATCGCGGCGCGTGCCGATCACGATCCTGTTCACCGACCCGGATGCGTGCGCAGTCGGCATGACCCATGAGGCCGCGATGCAGGAAGGCGCGGTCGTCGGCACTGCGGAAGGCAGCGGCAACGGGCGCTCCAAGATCCTGGGAGCCCCGGAAAACCTGCTGCGCATCTATGCCGACCCCGGCTCAGGCGCCTTGCTCGGTGCCAGCATGCTCCTGACGCAAGGCGAGCATCTGGCGCACCTGATCGCCTGGGCGATCCAGGCAAAGCAGACGGTCAACGATCTGCTGGCCATGCCGTACTACCACCCCTCCATCGAGGAGATGCTGCAAAGCGCCTTGAAATCCGCATCCCAGCAGATGCGCCCGTGAACGACCTTTCTGACGGCCACAGCCGAGCGACCATGACCCAAGACACCCAACGCCCTACATTGAAAGTGATCATCCACGCACCGACGGCAGAAGCCTTTGAGCGTGCGCGAAACAATGCAAGCAATCTCAAGCGCGCGGCGCCCGATGCCGATGTGCGCATCGTCGCGAACGCGCAAGCCGTCGCTGCCGCCCTGGACACGGCACCTTCCGACCTCGACACGCTCACCTGGGTATGTCCCAACACACTTTCGCGGATCGGCAGGGAGAACAGAGAGCCGCTCGAAGTACTGGACGGGCCTGCCGTCATCGAGATGGCGCGCATGCAGCAAGCGGGATGGACCTACATACGGGCGTAGCACGCGATTGCCCGTTCGGCATTGGGGGGGTGAGACCATGGAATTACGACATCTGCGCTATTTCATGGCCCTGGCTGAAGAGTTGCATTTCACGCGGGCCGCCGAGCGCCTGCACATCGAACAGCCCCCCTTGTCCCGTGCCATCAAAGAACTGGAGGACGAGCTAGGGGTCGTGCTGTTCGTCCGGAACCGCCGTGGAACCGTGCTGACGCCGGCGGGGGTCGTCTTTCTTCAAGATGTCCGCAGATTGTTCACCGTGCTCGAACAGGCACGCGAAAGCGCCCACGCCGTGGCAGCGGGTTTGCGAGGCAGTCTGCGCATCGCAATTTCCGACGGGGCGATCGATGCTCGCCTGTCGGCATTTCTGGCCCGGTGTCGTGCGGAGGAGCCGGAGATCGAGATACGTCTGTCCGAGGTTCCGCTGGCCGAGCAGTTACGCGGCCTGCGGTCCGGGGATTTCATGATCGGATTCGCGCATACGGCCGACGTCGGCGACGACATACGGGCTGAGCCCATCTGGCGAGATCCATTGGTCATCGCCGTGCCGGCACGGCACGCACTGCTCGCCCACAAAAAGGTCCCGCTCCAAGAAGTCGGGATCCATCCACTGGTCTTGTGTGATCCCCATGCATGCGAGGGCTACTGCCGGGAACTGACACGACTGCTGCAGGTGCTTGAGCACAAGTTGAACGTCGTCGAGGAGGTGTCCTCGCTGGACATGATGCTCACCTTAGTCGGTGCCGGCTACGGCATCGGTTTTTTGGCTGCAAGCAAGATTCCGGTTTGCCAACGCCCAGACGTGGTGATCCGTCCCCTGGCCATCGATTCAGCCGTCATCACGACTTACTTGCTGCGACCTGACAGCAACGATTTGTCGGCTTCGCTGGAGCGATTCATCGTTCGCCTACGTGAGTCTGCGAGCGGCTGACGCAGCCCCGCTGGCAGACACCCTCAAAGATCGGTTTCGGCACGAAGATTGCGCTCGGTGGCCGCCATCAATTCTGCCGCGCTTATCCTAAGTGCTACTGAAATTTTCAGTATGAGGGGCAGCGTGGGCACGTGCTCACCACGCTCGATCTTGCCCATGTGCGAGCGCGAAATGCCTGCCCGAGATGCGAACTCGTCTTGCGCGACTCCTTGTGCGACGCGCGCAGCGCGCACGGCCTGTCCGAAAGCTGTCGCCGCTGCGGATTCATACGTTTTTGTACCAGAAGGACGGCCTGGCTGAATGGTTGATTTCTGCATCAGCAGAAGCGTCAAACAATCTGCCAAAATTAACCACGTTAAAGATAACGGCGTTAAACTTCACTCTTGACCACGATGCAAGTTCACCTCCTCGGCCAGAACACTTTTTGGGGGCTCGCATGCATGATGCCACCAGCCAGTTTTCCCATCTCAGGCTTGCCATAGCACCTGGCGTGCCATCCTCATGCTTCTCCTCGCTTCTCGCCCTGCAACGCGCGGAAGAGCCAGAAATCACTATCGCGTTCTTTGAGACATCAAGTGACGACCTGGTGACGGGCATTGATGAAGGTCGCTACGACGCAGGAATGTCGCTCCGGGCCGTAAGCGCTCCGTCTCTGAATAGCCAACCATTGTGGCTTGAGAACATCGCTGTTGCCATGCCATGGCGGTCCCCGTTACTTGCCCAGACAAAACTCACGCTCGCCGAGCTTCTGAACTACCCCGTGTTTCGCTGGCCGGCAGAAAGCTGCTCACCGCTGGATCAGCGACTATCATCCCTACCACCGTTGAACCAGCAGAGTATCCAGCACGTGACCTCGTTCGAGATGTTGGCGCTATGGGTTGGCGCTGGCTATGGCGTTGGGATCACAGCGCAATCGCGCATCAAGCGTGCTGATGCATGGGGGATCACCGCCCGGCCGCTGGCTGAGGGTCCCTACGAGGTCGTGACGCATCTGCAGCGACCCAAAGGACGAGCCAACGCGGTTTCTGAGCGGTTCGAGCGCAGAGCGATGCAGGTAGCCAAGGATAGCGCGGTCCAATCGAATACCCGATAGCGTGCCCGCGCTGAGCGTCCCCTGATGTGCAGATGCCAGGCGTCCAACGATCCGCTGGACATGCATGATCGTCTGCTCGATTTCTAGACGGCGACATCGGCGCCTGTCCTTAGCTCCCGCACCACAGCACACTGAACGAACTCATGCAGGCGGTGCAGATGTAGCGCGGGGGCCGTGAGGCCCTCGCGGGCGCTGTAACACTACGCGCCGTCCAAAGCCACAGCGCTCTCCATCAGCCGGCGAACGCTCTGGCGCACCTCTTCGGAGATAGGCCGCGGCGGGACGACCTCGGGAGCATTCGCATGGGGCTGGCCGCCTGCGATGACCTGGGCCACCATGCCCAGATTGCTTGGCGTCACGATGTCGATGGCCGCGCGATCACCCAGGTCGGGGTGTGGCCGGGTCAACATGCGGTAAAGCTCCCATGAATCCGCCTGCGGGTACTGGTGCATGAGCACCTGGGCCAGCTTATGCTTGAGCGGCACCAGTTGCCAGTCGGGGACGCGCTGCCCCCGGTTGCCCAGGCTGATGGAGAGCAGCTTGCCGGCCTTCAGCTCGCGGTTGATCTGGTCCTTGGACTTTCCGGCGAGCTTGCCGAACAGGGGCACCGGCAGACTGCTCGGCGATTCGTAAATGGCCAGCATTTCCTCGCGCTCGCGCTGGATGGCGGACACCTCGGGTTCCGGCGCATGTGTCGGGGGTGGCGGCACCTGCGACAACCGTTGGAAGGTGATGCCTCCGTCGCTCGGCGTCACAACGATAGGGGTAGCCACTACCGGCGGAACGGGTGCCGCAGAGGAACTTGCAACGATGGCGTCAGCCTTGTCCTCCTCCGCAATGGCGGGCACGCCCTCGATGTGGATAGTGAGGTGTGCGCTGGCCGCTTCGACCTGGGCCTGTTCGAGCAAGTCGAGACGGTCAGCCCAGTCCTGCATCATCCGGCGCCGCGGCTCCACATACTTGGCGTGGTTGTAGGACGAACTTACCTTGTTCGGATCGGAGTGCGAAAGCTGGGCATCCACCCAAATCTTCGGGTAACCGATCTCGTTGAGCGCCGTCGAGATCGTTCCGCGAATACCGTGTCCGGTCAGTCGATCCGTGTAACCCATCCGCTTCAAGGCGGCGTTGAGCGTGTTCTCGCTGATGCGCTTCTTGAGGTTGCTGCGGTGTGTCAACAGGTGGCGCTGCGCCGGCCGCATCACCCCGAGCAGGTAGCGCACGATCTCGATGGCCTGGACGGACAACGGCACGATGTAGGGCGGCACATCCTGCGGACGCTTGCCCGCCTTGCGCATCTCGTCCTGAAGCTGCTTGACGATTTCCGGCGGGATGATCCACAGGCCACGGTCGAGGTCGAACTGGTCGGGGGTCGCGAGCCGCAGCTCTCCGGTACGCACGCCGGTCAGGAACAGCAGGCGGATACCAAGCTGGGTCTGCCAGCCCCGAGGGTTGTAGAGCCTGAGCTTCTGGAGGAACTCGGGAAGCTCAGGCAGATGCAGGTAGGGGTTGTGGGTCACCGCGGGCTTGGGCTCGGCCACTACGTCCAGGTCCGTAGCCGGATTGGCCTCCATTCCCTCGACAATGACCAGCGCGTAGCGGAACAACTGTCCCAGCCAGGTACGGACCTTCTCTGCAGTGGTGAACGCCTCGCGCTTTTCGATCCGCGCCAGGACGCCCAGGAGCTGCGGCCGCCGAATGTCATAGATCGACATTTGCTTGAGGCTGGGCAGCACGTCTTTCTCGAAGATCCGCTTGATCTGCGACAGCGTGCTGTTCCTGCCTTCCTTGAGTTCCTTGGCGCGGTGCTCGAACCAGGCATCGAAGACAGCCTTGAACGTGTAGTCCGAGGCCAACTTGACCGCGTGCCGCTTCTGCTTACGGTCAGCGTGGGGGTTGATGCCTTGGGCCAGGAGTGCCCGGGCTTCGTCGCGCAAGGTGCGGGCTTCGCGCAGGCCGATCTCGGGATAGTTGCCCAGGGAGATGCGTTTTTGCTTGCCGAGCCAGTAGTAACGCAGGTGCCACGATTTGCCGCCGGTAGGGGCGACCACCAGGCCGAGGCCGTCGGTATCGGGGATGCTGTAGGTTTTCTTGGCGGCCTTGGCTTGCCGCACGGTCAGATCAGAGAGTGCCATCATCAAACTCCTAAGTCGTGAGACTTAGGCTCGATGCTGCTGGTCATCCCGATCCAACCCCAGCAACAACCCGGAACCGGCACCACCCGCATTCTTTGGCCTTAATTTTGGCCTCAAAAACGCTGGCTGTCGGTGGATTTCCGTGGCTTTGGCTGGAATGAAAAAAGGAGCCGAAGCTCCTCTTTTCAATGACTTACAGACGTCAGTGGACGTCTGTAGATCATAAATTGGAGCGGGAGACGAGTCTCGAACTCGCGACCTCAACCTTGGCAAGGTTGCGCTCTACCAACTGAGCTACTCCCGCGTACAACTTTTACTGCTGTGGCAGCTTTGCTGCCGTTCCGATGACTTGCACATGCTTCGTCATGCCACCGGATGCCATTAACCTGGAGCGGGAGACGGGACTCTTATCGAGCGCCCAACTCGTTGATAAACAACAAGTTTTGCTGTCTCGCCGCATCAGCAAGACCTCAATTATGGCCTTAAACGAACTCACCGTCAACACCTAGTTGTCCATCAACATCCATGGCGATCTAAAGACAGCTACTGCGCGTTGTCGCGTGCCGTCTCACACACGCTCCGTTGTGAGGGCGGCGCGCTGTTCGTTGAGCATATTTCGACCACCAGCACTTGATGCGTATTCGGCCTCTCAGCATGCTGCTCACGCATCCAAAGCGTGCCGCTCGCCACAGAAACCGCTGGCCGAGCAACTCAATCAGCATACGAAACCGACGACAAGGCTCTAGCGCCAACACCTGATGCAAAACAAGCCTTGCCAAGCCTGTCGTAGCGCTTGACGCTCAATCCGCATGTGACTCCGGCATGACTGCTGCCGCGTGAACTGCCCCGAGTATCGCTAACAAACCGTAGCGACTTTGTACACCTTAGAGCAGCGCCAGGCTACCGGCCATTAGCCAGCCCTTGCGCCACGACATGACGCCCCGCTCAACGAGCCTTGCGTCTGTCCAAACGATTTTCTCCACTTAGGGCGGCTTTGCCTACGAGTGGATTTCCACTGGTCGATGTGTCGATGCACCAGTCCCACCTGGGCGCTGAGGAGTTCTCGATGGAGTAGCGTCACGAGGAGTCGAAGCCATGCGAGAGAATTCATTGTCGGACGTGTACTACCGTCCTATCGATGCAGCAATTCGATGGGCTGGGTTGCTGCGGTTCAGGGAAGAGATCCTAGCCGCTGTCCAACATCGGCATCTACCTGCACATCTAGACTGCCCACGCTGCGACGAACTTCGGCTCTACACCGATCGAATCTATGACGCGATCTACCACGGCGAACTCCCCTACGGTCAGAACGGCATCACGACGGACGACAAGACCCTCTGGGATTCTCCAGCGCTAACCGTTCGGCACATCGACCTCAAACAGTGGATGCTCCAGTACTACCCCGGACAGCGGCCGCCTTTTCTGTTCAGCCGCATCGAGCGGATTGCCCATCCCATCATCACCATGGAGGCTGGGCACGCGCTGCTGGTAGAACGTGAAGCGCTGAAATCCCAGCTCGAACAGAGCGTCCGCCAACTGCACGCCCTGCAAGAGCGGCAAAAGCTACAAGGCCCGGCACCTCCTGCCTGCAATCTGTGCCCGTTGAGTGACCGAGCCGAAGCGACTTACCTGCACATCATCGGCGCCATGCTGACGCTGATGCTGGAACGCTCACCGTCTGGTACGCCGTATTCCAGCTTCAACAGTCAAGAATCCATTGCCAACGCCTTGGTCGCACATCACGGCCATCTCATGGGCATAACCGAGCGCACCCTGCAAGGCAAGTTCGCTCAAGCGAAGCGAAAACTGCAATCCGCTATTTCTTGAGCTTTACAAACCTACCTCTGTGGCAGTTAAAAGCACATTCGCCGAGCCCATGATCGGAAGGCACTTTCCCGCTGCCTAAGCGACCGTCCTCTGGTCAATGGCTAGGGTATATTTACTCGTATCGCCTGATACGGGTGCACCGATCAAACGACATGAGCCTTCACGCAGCCGCCTGGCAGATTATTGGAACCACCGCGACCGCAATCATCGGCGTCGGATCAAGCCTCTACATCGCCAACAAGAATCGGAAGCAACTCACTCAACATAGCAAGGACACTCTCGACTTGCAGAAACTGTCCACGGCCCGATCGGCATCCACCTTCATTGCCGAGAAGCGCCAGAAATGGATCGATGAGCTGCGCGCTGACCTCTCTTTATACCTTGCTCTATCCACCGAGCTGACAGAGGGCTACAAGCGCCTCTTCTCACGATTGGGGCAAGAATGGGACGAACAACCAAACGCCGACCCTCGGGATGTGCTGGACTGGTGCGAGAAACGACGAAACGAGTTCGAGCACGAGAACGCAACGCGCAACAGCGAACACTATCAGCTTTTGATGCGGGTCTCGCTGCGGCTCAATGCGAATGAAGATCTGCACAACATCGTTATGGTGGCGATTAACGGCATTCGCAGGAGTCTTGCCGGACTAGCGTTGCAGGCAGTAAAGGGCGACTATTCCGCTCAGGTGCATTTTGAGGAGATTGAGAAAGAATTGCACCACGCATCGATGTATGCTCACGTTGTATTCAAGGCTGAGTGGCAGCGACTGAAATACGAGGTTGCTGCCCCTGACGAACTGTTGCGCGATATTCTCGCGACTCACGAGCGAGAGAAAGCTGAGGATTCAGTGCCTCTTGTGATCGCGGAGCACGGCACCTCACCACTCTCCAGTTCTCAAACAAAATGAGATTGCAGAGAAAGCTCGCCTGCACAGTATCAGCGTCATTCTGACGCTGGTGCGCAATCAATCACTCTCCGCATGCCTTTCCAGCCCTCAACAGCCGGAGAGCTGCAGGGTCGCCACGGCCCCCCTCATGGACATCACTGAGCGCACGCTGCAAGGCGAGTTCGCCTAGGCCAGACGCAAGCGCAATTCGCAGTTTCCTGAGCTTCGCAAGCCCGTATCTGCGGTCACGGAAACCGCATTTGCGGTGTACGCGGACGGACGCCGCTATTTCACTACGAGTCACCCCCTAACAAGCGCTCACGAGCGCCAAGGAGTGACTGTCATGCCGGACGAAACGCCGCTTCTTCCTTCCGCAGTTGAGCACCGCATCCTACGGCTAGATGAAGTCGAAGCCAAAAGTGGCTTCAAGCGCGCCCATATCTACAACCTGATGAAGGCGGGCAAGTTCCCCAAGGCCATTCGCCTGGGGATTCGCGCGATCGGCTGGGATTCGCTTGAAATCGAGCAGTGGATCGCCGAGCGCCGCAAGCAGCGCGTCTGATCTCTCTGACCGTTCCATCCCAACGCGACGAGGAAGCAGACCATGCTGGTCATCTCCATCATCTCGACCAAGGGCGGCGTCGGCAAAACGACGACCGCCGCCAACCTGGGCGGCTTCGCCGCCGATGCCGGCCTGCGCGTGTTGCTGATTGACCTGGACGTACAGCCGACACTTTCCAGCTACTACCCGCTCACGCACCAAGCGCCTGCCGGTATCTATGAATTGCTCGCGTTCAACGAACGAAACCCGGACAAGCTAGTGTCGCATACGTGCATCGACCGGCTTGACGTCGTGCTTTCCAACGATGACAAGGGCCAGTTGAACACGCTGTTGCTGCATGCACCCGATGGCCGCCTGCGGCTGCGGCATCTGCTCCCGGCATTCCAGCCCAGCTACGACCTGGTGCTGCTCGACACACAGGGCGCGCGCAGCGCGCTCCTGGAGATGGCCGTGCTCGCCTCCGATCTGGCGCTGTCGCCGGTGACGCCCGAGATTCTCGCCGCTCGCGAGCTTCGCCGCGGCACCTTGCAATTGATCGAGGACATCGCGCCATTCCGCCATCTAGGCATCGAACCACCACCGCTGCACCTGCTGATCAACCGCGTGCATCCCGTCTCGGCCAACGCTCGGCTGATTCAGCAGGCGCTACGCCAGATATTCGAGGGCCGCAGCGACGTGCGCGTGTTGAACACCGCCATTCCGGCCATCGAAGCCTACCCACGTGCGGCGACGCAGGGCCTGCCGGTCCATCGCGTGGAAGGCCGTCGCCCGAGCGGACGCAGCGCGCCGGCCGCGCTGGAATCTATTCGTGCCCTTGCCGTCGAACTGTTCCCCCAATGGCGAGACCAGTTCGAGCAGGTCGGTGTCAAAGCTCCCACGGAGACCGTCCATGTCCGGCGCACATGAGCTGTCACGCGGGCACAAGCAGCTCCGCGGCCTGATCGAGTTCGCGCTCCAGCACGGCTGGGAGGTCGTGCGCACACCGGGCGGCCATCTCAAATTCACCAAGCCGGGCCTGCCACCAATCTACACCGGCTCCACCGCCAGCGACTTCCGAGCCGAACGCAACGCCCGAGCCCAGTTGCGGCGGGCGGTCCGGCACGCCAACGCATCGGGAGGGGAACGCCATGGCTGACCTGACGCCCGACGACATGGCCGCCAAGCTGCTCGCCAGCGGCTTCCAGCGCCAGAGCCCCGCGGCACAGGCGTTGAGCGATCCCATCGCCGACACACCGATGGTCGTCACACTCGACGAACTTCGTCCCTATGAACTCGACCCGCGGCTGACGCGCAATCCGCTCTACGACGAGATCAAGGCGTCGATCCACGAACGCGGCCTGGACGCGCCGCCACCGATCACCCGTCGACCAGGTGCCGGCCACTACATCATCCGCAACGGCGGCAACACCCGGCTGGCGATCTTGCGCGAGCTGTGGTCGGAGACGAAAGACGAGCGGTTTTTCCGCATTTCATGCCTGTTCCGGCCGTGGCCCGAACGCGGCGAGATCGTCGCGCTGACCGGCCACCTGGCCGAGAACGAACTGCACGGCGGCCTGACCTTCATCGAGCGTGCCTTGGGCGTCGAGAAAGCCCGCGAGCTGTATGAACACGAGAGCGGCAAGCCGCCGTCACAGTCCGAACTGGCTCGTCGGCTGGCCGCCGACGGCTACCCGGTCCAGCAGTCCCACATCAGTCGGATGCAGGATACGGTCCGCTATCTGCTGCCAGCGATTCCCAACGTGCTCTACGGCGGACTGGGGCGGCACCAGATTGAACGACTCGCCGTGCTACGCAAGGCAGCAGAGTTTGCCTGGGAGACTCGTGCACATGGCAAACCGCTGAGCGTCGATTTCGGCACACTTTTCCATGAGGTTCTGACGCAGTTCGACACCCCAACAGAGGCGTTCTCACCCCAGCGCGTACAGGACGAACTGATCGGCCAGATGGCCGAATTGCTCGGCGCGGACTACAACGCTCTGGAACTGGACATCGACAACATCGAGAACCGCCAGCGGGCAGTGAACAGTCCGCCCAGCCTGCCCGCCGAGCCGCCCGTGTCATCTCCTGTGGACATTTCGCCGGAACCCGCAACCACCGCCCCACGAGTGGCACCGCCTTCGCCATCAACGACCGCCGGCGCATCGGAGAAGATTTCGCGGTCGCGTGATACGCCATCCCCGGTATCCACGACCGGCACGACGCATTCCCAGGCCTCGGTGCCGGAAGACGATGCAAGTGAACGGTTGCAAGGTCACATTGTCTCGCCAGCGGCCAGCACCGAACGCTTGCAGGCCATCCAGCAATTGGTGGCCGAGCACACCGGCGAAGCGACGCCGGATTTCACGGACAACGTGCTGCGCGCTATTCCGGTCCAGGCCGGCGGGCTGTTTCCGATCACCGACGTGTGGTACATCGAGCCCAGCCTAGACGCCCCCGACCGTCTGCGCATCCATATCGCGCAGTTCGCCCGCGAGATCGCCGAAGAAGCCAAACTGGCGGATTGCGTCGAATCGATCGAATCTGGCATCGGCTTTACCTGCTCGGCATCTCTGCCCGCCACATCTGTCGTGCCGCCGTTCGGTCGAGCGGTGCTGGCGCTGCTCCAGATGCTCACTCTCGACCACCCCAGCTCGCAAGCGGCACCCTGCCTGGACGAATTGGGCGTGCTGCTGCAGGGCGATCGTCCCGGCCGTCCCGTCACGATTCCCCGATTGAGCGACACCGGGCTGGTCAAACTCTTCCGCCTATTGCGGCTTGCCCGCCGCCTGGTGGAACTGGAGGCAGGACCAGACGACGCATCCGAGGGTTGAAAACGACGGGAGGCCACTATGTCCGCAACACCCCATCCGCTGAATCAAGCTGTTGTGGCACAGGCCCTACACGACCTGCGCAACGGGCAGTTGCGCCGATGCCTTGCGATGGGATTCGGTGAGCGTGAACTGGATGTGTTGAAACAACCGGCACTGGTCGCGCTGCTGGCCAACGCGCGGGTGCCCTGGTGCTCGGTCAAAGTCGATCGGGAGATGCTCTGGCGCCTGGTCAGCCAGATGCGCGACATCGAGCAGGAGATTTCTTCGGTCGATCGTATGTTGCGGCTTGGTGGCTCGACTGAGATGGTCAGCAAGTTCTACGGCCTTACCCACCAGGAAGTGGCGTTGCGCCGGGAGATCCTGGGGTTGCCCAAGCGCAAAGGCCGGCACCCGGTACTCAGCGAAGAACAGGAAACGACCCTGTGGCATCGCTGGAAGCCCGCGGTCGACGCACGCGGTATCGCTCTGGACGACGAGACCGCGATGCTGGAATTGACAATGGAGCTGGCCGAATCCATGTTTCTGCCCATGTCAGTGATCTGGGCCGCGATACGGAGCTGGATTGACCAGAAGTTGGCCAGACCATGAGCCAGATTGCTCCGAATCCTCCCGGTCCCATCCCACTTTCGACCCTGCTCGATGGTGCACTCCAACGGCTGGAATCCGCCCACCCGACCGAGAGCACGCCACCTCACGACGGCTTCCTGTTCAGCGGCAACCGCCACGAGGCCGTCCCGCGAGCTTTGTTCTTCGACCGCCGGCTGACCCCATTGGAACGCAATGCCTGGCAGGTCTGCCGGCTGATGCTCAACGACGACGGTCTCACCGCCTGGCCGACCTACGAGCAGTTGCGTCCTTGGCTGGCGGTGACGCCGTGCGCACCGAAGGCTTCCCACGAGACCATCGCACGGGCGCTGACTGTCCTGCGACTCACGCGCTGGCTCAGCCTCGCGCGCCGTCGGCGCGATGCGAAAACCGGGCGCATCCTCGGCAACCTCTACGTACTGCACGATGAGCCGTTGACGCCTTTCGAGGCGATGCAGGTCGACCCTGGCTATCTGGAACTGGTCAGTCAGGCGTTGAACCACGCCAGCAAGGCAATCCAACGCGTGGGCCAGCAGGTCTTGCAGGAGCTGACCGATGACCCATTGCTCAACGGCCGCACGCTGCCGACCCGACTTCAGGTTCTGACACAGCGCCTGGCTCAGCATCACCCAAATGTACCGGACACTTATCCACAGGACGCAGGAGGTCCCGAATCCGAAGAAGGTGCCGAAGTCCTTCTTCGGAATGGAGAAGAGCCTTATTCGGATTCCGAAGAAGGCAAAAACCCTGACAAATCCGCCCATCTTCGGAATTCGAAGGCGGGCCGTACTGAAGTACTGAGTAATCGTATAAAAGAAGTACGTACAGTACCGCGCGCGCAAGAACTGGCACAGTTGCGCCTGCCGGATCGCTTTCTCGGATTGAAAGATGAACAACAGGCCGGAGCACTCGTAGCGCTGCAACAGGTCGACGGCGACCAGCGCCAAGCCGTTCTCGACGAATGGGCCGCCCGCTGCCGCGGCAACACGGTACACAACCCGGCTGGCTACCTGTTCGGGATCATCCAGAAAGCGCTGCGAGGCGAGTTCAAGGCCTGGGCCGGGCAAGGTGATGCACCCACCTCGCAAGCCGAACACGACGACACTCCACCTGCTCGCAAGCGTGCCAGTCCTGAAGCAGTTCAGGCCCACTTGGCGCGGCTGCGCGCGTTGCTGGATTCGTCCTGATCGAGTGGACGTCCTTGGCGCTCCATAGCGCTATCCCCGGGGGATAGTTGCAACATACAGCCTTCCGCGCTCCTCCAAACCGGCGCTCTGTCCGTGCGGTTTGTTGACTGACGGCCTTCCGGCCTGTCCCGATGCTGGCGACTCGCTCATCACCTACCGAGTCGTCGCCATGCCCAACGAACCCCTCCAGCTCAACCTCGGGTCGCTGCGCAGCGCCATGTCGCTGACGCTACACACCCATCACGCCTCGCGCATCTGGCACGGCCGCGCCGCCGCCGAAGGCCGGCCTGGCATCGTCGGCCTGAACGGCTATCTCTCGATCATGAGCAAGCTGCGGCGCGGTGCCGAGCAGGACGACCCGTACAGTGACTGGTGGATGTTGCGCATCGAGGACAAGTTGACGCAGACCAAGACCAGCCTGCAATCGTTGCGCGAACAGGTCGATCAAGTACTGGCGAACGTACCGCCCGCTCTATCGCTCGGCGAGAACATGAACGTACAGCCAGTCAAGCTCCCGCTGTTCGTCAACGCGCAGCTCGGCTTCATGGCCGTCTACCTGTTGGCCGACTACGATGATCTGGCACGCAAGCTGATCCTCGCCCACCACACCGCGCTGATCGACCGCTCGACCCTGGAGCGCTGGCTCAACGAAGGCGCGCACGCGCTGCGCAGCCTTTTCAGCCTGGCCCAGCAATACCGCTACTCCGGTTGCACGCGCGACGACTTTGCTGCCAAGAACGCCGTGGCGCGAGCAGCCATCGAGAAGTACGGTGAGTTGCCGCAGGAAGTGCTAGAAGGCACGAAGCGCTCCCGCTATGCGCCACCCATCATTCGCCGCTCGCCTCTGGCCTCCGCTCCTGGAGGACGGGCAAGCCGCGCAGAAGACGAGCTGGCTCTGGATGACGAGACTCCGCCGACTGCGGCAGTCGGTGATGCCGCGGGTGAACCGGAATGAGCGCCAGCCCTACACGCCGTTTCGCACCGCTGGAACAGGCAGACTTCCTGACACTGGAACACGCGGCCTTCCTAAAAGGCCTTTTAAAACCTTTTAAAGGTAAGGGGAGTCTGGAGGACTGGGCCAGCCAATGCCAAGCGCTGCGCGACAGCCTGATCGACCTGGCGCAACGGCGCGTGCTGGCGCAGGCCATCGATTACCCGTTCCGCCTGCTGCCCGTGCACCTGGCCCAGCAGACGACAGGCGCAGGCACGACCTTTCTGCGCTGGCGCAGACCCGATCGTTCGGCGATGGGCGTGGCGCTGTGGCAATCGCTGATCGCCAGCCCTTCCACGCCCGACCACCTGATCGACGACCTCTACGCAATAGAGGTCCAGCGCATCGTGCTGAACATGCAGGTCAGCCTCACCCACAGCATCGCCCGCCAGGCGCTGGAGGCCGCCGAGAAGGTCGCCCAGGCCGAAGCGGTCTACCAACGGCGCAGCCGCGCCAACCACTCCCAGGAGAAGCATTGATGAGTACCCATTTCAGTGGCGAGGGCAATATCGGCTCTGCGCCGGAATACCGCGAGTTTCCCAGCGGCAACGACGTACCCCGCCGGTTGCTCCGCCTGAACGTCTACTTCGACAACCCGATCCCGAAGAAGGACGGCGAGTACGAGGATCGTGGCGGCTTTTGGGCGCCGGTCGAACTCTGGCACCCCGAAGCGGAACGATGGGCCATCCTCTACCAGAAAGGCATGCGCGTCCTGGTCGAGGGACGGACCGTTCGCGACGAGTGGGAAGATGCGGACAAGAACGAGCGCGTCACGTTCAAGATCGAGGCCCGCCGCGTAGGCATCCTGCCGTATCGCCTCGAAGCGGTGACGCTCAGCCCCAAGCCGACCACCTGATCGCTGTCGCTGCGAGGGCGGCTGCGACAACTCACCGTCGTCCTCCATGCGCCAGTAGACCTCAGTGGAGCTATCCCCAAGGGATAGCTCCACCAACGTCCACCGAGTTCCACGCGCACTCCCGATACGATGCTCCTGCCGACCATGCGGCAGCCTTGCCGTCTCGCTGCTGCGGCGACCACAACCTCATCGATCAACAAATCGGTGGTCGCGCCATGCGGCTTCTTTGCAGTTCCGCCCGCCCATTCCGGACACGCTGTTGCTCATCTGATGAACAGCACGTTTCCGAGGAGGTGGTATGCGCGTGCTCCTGTGCGAGAAGCCCTCCCAAGGCAAAGACATTGCCCGCGTGCTCGGCGCAACCCAGCGCGGCAATGGCTGCTACACCGGTGCCGGTCTCAGCGTCACCTGGGGCATCGGCCACCTGATCGAAACCGCTCCGCCGGAAGCCTACGGCGAGCAATACAAGCGATGGGCGCTGGAACCGCTGCCCATCGTTCCCCAGCGCTGGCAGGTCGAGGTCAAACCCAAGACTGCCGCGCAATTCAAGGTCGTCAAGCAATTGCTGGCGCAGGCCTCCGAGCTGGTCATCGCCACCGACGCCGACCGCGAAGGCGAGATGATCGCTCGCGAACTGATCGACTACTGTGGCTACCGCGGCCCCATTCAACGCCTCTGGCTGTCGGCGCTCAACGATGCGTCGATCCGCAAGGCGCTGGGCGTGCTCAAACCTTCGTCGGAGACCTTGCCGCTCTACCACTCTGCGCTCGCCCGTTCGCGTGCCGATTGGTTGATCGGCATGAACCTCAGTCGCCTGTTCACGGTACTGGGCCGGCAAGCCGGCTACGACGGCGTGCTCTCGGTCGGGCGTGTGCAAACGCCGACGCTGAAACTCGTGGTCGACCGCGACCGCGAGATCGCGCGTTTCATCTCCCTGCCATTCTGGGCGATCGAGGTCACCTTGTCCTCGGGCGGTGCCTCCTTCATGGCTCACTGGATGCCGCCACAGGGTTGCATCGATGACGCCGGACGCTGCCTGCAGCAGCCCATTGCGCAGCAGGCCACCGAGCGCATCCGTGCCGCCGGCACCGCCCAGGTCACCACGGTCGAGACCGAGCGCCTGCGCGAAGGCCCGCCGCTGCCGTTCGACCTGAGCACGCTGCAAGAGGTCTGCTCCCGGCAGTTCGGCCTAGACGTGCAGGAAACGCTCGACATCGCGCAGGCCCTGTACGAGACGCACAAGGCGACGACGTACCCCCGCTCCGACTCGGGCTATCTGCCCGAAAGCATGTTCGCCGAAGTCCCGACCGTGCTCGACAGCCTGGTCAAGACCGACCCGGCCCTGCGTCCACTGATCGCCCAACTCGACCGCACCCAGCGCTCGCGTGCCTGGAACGACAGCAAGATCACGGCGCACCACGGCATCATCCCGACGCTGGAGCCGGCCAACCTCTCCGTCATGAGCGAGAAGGAACTGGCTGTCTACCACCTGATTCGTGCGCACTACCTTGCGCAGTTTCTTCCCCATCACGAGTTCGATCGCACCACGGCGCGGCTCACCTGTGGCGGCCAGAACCTGGAAGCCGTTGGCAAGCAGGTGGTCGTGCCCGGTTGGCGCCTGGTACTGGCCACGCCAGAACCCGCCGACGAGGACGGTGATGCCGGGACTCGGAGCCAGGTGCTGCCGCCGCTGCGCGAAGGACTGGCCTGCCAGGTCGGCCAAGTCGATCTGAAGGCCCTCAAGACGCTGCCGCCCAAGCCGTACACACAGGGCGAACTGGTCAAAGCCATGAAAGGCGTTGCTCGCCTGGTCACCGATCCGCGCCTGAAGCAGAAGCTGAAGGACACCACCGGCATCGGCACCGAGGCGACTCGTGCCAACATCATCAAGGGCCTGCTCGACCGCGGCTACATGGTCAAGAAAGGTCGTGCGGTGCGTGCCTCCGACGCTGCCTTTACGCTCATCGACGCCGTGCCGGCGGCGATTGCCGATCCCGGCACGACCGCCGTGTGGGAGCAGGCACTGGACATGATCGAAGCCGGCCAGATGACCCTGGACGCCTTTGTCGAGAAGCAATCCGCC
Organism: Cupriavidus sp. UBA2010; assembly: GCF_002335265.1. NCBI lineage: Bacteria > Pseudomonadati > Pseudomonadota > Betaproteobacteria > Burkholderiales > Burkholderiaceae > Cupriavidus > Cupriavidus sp. UBA2010. Next base: position 64,737 of record NZ_DDCI01000005.1, on the reverse strand, counting down.
TGGATCACGCAGCTCGTGCAGCAGTACCGCAGCATCACCTTGTCCATCAAGCTGCCTCAAGGGCCTGCCTGCCCGCTATGTGGTGCTGCCACCCGGCAACGCACAGGCAAGAGCGGTGCGTTCTGGTCGTGCGTCCGGTATCCCGACTGCAAGGGGACGGTAGCCATCGAATCTAAACCGGGACACCGCACCAGCGGCGGCAACCGCAGCAAGGCACCCACGCAGCGCCGCTCGTCCAAGTAACCGCCTCACCGAACCCCATCGCATCGGCCGCGACCGATGCACTGGCCTCGCCCCCCGCGAGGCACCCAGCACGCACAACCTTCTGCGATGTGTGCACGTCCGCATCGGCCGTTCCTGCCGACGCGGCGAGAAGGCGTATTGGTCCATCGCCCGCATCCGTGGGCGCTTTGTTCCGCGTGTTTCCGTTTTCCCGGTCGGTCTCCCAGCGGCTTGCAGCGCGAGCCGCTGGGAGACCCACTGGGTCAGCGGTAATCGATGCCGGAGCCTACCGGCGAAACAACAGGCTCCTTTTGTACGCGGATGCGCGCCAAAGGATTTCGGCCCCAACCACGACACGGGCCGGGTGCGATCGCTGATGCAGCGACAGGCTCTACCGACGGCCACGTTCTGCGACAGCCCACAGGTGGTTTCCTCCTCGACAGCCGAAGACCTGCGTGGTCTTCGGCGCCTTTCTCCCGTCCATCCATGACCCGTGAAAGGAGAAAACCCATGCACCACCCATCTAGTTACCCGCCCGCGTTGCAGTACGGCAGCGTGTGCAGCGGCATCGAGGCGGTCAGCCTCGCCTGGGAACCTCTCGGCTTGCAACCGGCCTGGTTCGCAGAAATCGAGCCGTTCCCCAGCGCGGTGCTCTCGTACCGCTACCCCGGTGTCCCGAATCTCGGCGACATGACCCTGATCGCCGGCCAGATTCGCGCCGGCATCGTGCCAGCCCCCGACATCCTGGTCGGCGGAACCCCTTGCCAATCTTTCAGCGTCGCTGGCGACCGGCTCGGCCTGTCCGATCCGCGCGGTGCGCTGAGTCTCGCCTATGTGGAGTTAGCCAATGCCATCGACAAAGCCCGTCAGCAAGACCACCGCTCGCCGGCCACGCTCGTCTGGGAAAACGTCCCTGGCGTCCTCAGCGATCGCAGCAACGCCTTCGGACACTTCCTGGGCGCACTGGCCGGAGAAAGCCGTGCGCTCGAACCGCCAGGGGAAAAATGGACGCACGCGGGTTGTGTGTCTGGACCCCGCCGCCGCATCGCGTGGCGGGTGCTCGACGCCCAATACTTCGGCGTTGCCCAGCGCCGTCGTCGTGTGTTTCTTGTGGCAAGTGGTCGAGACGATCTCGATCCCACCGCAGTACTTTTTGAGCCCGGTGGCGTGTGCGGGCATCCTGCGCCGGGCCATGCACCGTGGCAAGACGCTTCCCCACATGCTGCACCAGGTGCTGATGCAGCAGGCGGATTTGCCGGATTGAAGCCGGCCTACGGCAAGGTGACGTACTCGTTCGGCGGTGGCAACACGAAGGGGCCGATCGACGTGGCCGCCTGCCTGACGGCGGCACCCGGTGCCAAGAACGACTTCGAGGTCGAAACCTTCACCGTGCAATCGGTGACGGGCTCCATCAGCCATGCGTTGAACACCGCCAATAACGGCAAGGGGTGCAGCGAAGACGGAACTGGACGTGGCGTGCCGATCATCGCCGTTCGTCCTGAATCCACGGTCATCGCCTTCGCGCAAAACAATCGCAGCGAGGTACGCCTGGAGTCGGGCCACGGGCAAGTCACCGGGACGATCATGTCCGGCGGAAAGCCGGGGTATGGCCAGCCTCTCGTCGCCTGTGTGGCGCTACGCGGCCGCGAAGCCGGCATGACGGCAGAACTCTCGCTCGGGTTGTCTCCCGCGCTGCGCGCGAGTAGCGGCGGTGGTGACAAGGGCCATGTGCTTGCACCGACCTTCGAGGCCCATTTTCGCTACGAAGCTAACGAGCCAGGTGATACGGACTGGTCGCAATGGCGCGTGCGCCGACTTATGCCGATGGAATGCGAGCGCCTTCAGGGCATGCCCGACGACTACACGCTTGTTCCATACCGCGGCAAGCCCGCCGCGGATGCGCCGCGCTACAAGGCGATCGGCAACTCGATGGCGGTGCCATGCTTGGCCTGGCTAGGCGAGCGCCTGTTGCAGACATTGCGCAGAACACGGTGATGAAGGGTTTCTGCTTTCGGGGCGACAGGAATCTGCGTTGTGCTGATGCTCCCTCCATGCGTCGCTGACTTCGTCAGTACCATGCCAGCAGCCTGGGTCTTCCGGCTGCCGCGGATTTTCTCCGCGCGACCCGCCAGTCCGCTTCGCATCGACCACCGCGGACGAGCGCCCACCGGCGCCGATGCTGCCTTGTTCCACCGACCGGGAGGTTTTCGCTTCCCGACAGGGATGTGGCCTCCGACTTTCCCCAGGAGATCGCCATGTCCTTTCCGTTTTCAGCGGAGCTTCCCAACTCCTCCCAAGCCCGAGCTGATGCCGTCGGCTATCTGGCGCTGATCTACGTCGGCAAACGCCTGCCCCTTCAGGTCTGCCACAGCGCCGCCGGCCACTACATCGGCACCGCCGATGCAGAGGGGCCGGTCTCACGCGAATCCGTCCAGTACTTCCGCTCGTACCAAGCAGCCAGCCAGGCCATGACGACAGGCCACTGGCAGCAACGGCTTCATCCCTAAACCGTCCTCGCCAGGAGTTTTCTCATGAACCAGTCTTTGCCCCAAGACGCACTCGATCTGATCGTGCGGGAAACGCAGCACTTCTCACAAGCACCTGAAGCGTTCTTCCAGGCCTGGAAGCGTGGCGCTGAAATCGCTGGCCCCCAATGGTTCGGCGATGGAACCGCCGATGGGCTGCAACGCGCCCAAACCAAATGGGATCTTCGCCCGAACACGCAGCGAATCAACGATGCCATCGGCGTGCTGAGTAGCGGCCAGCGGATGTTTCTCGCCGCGATGGTGAGCTTCTACAACGAACGCAATGGCGGCGCCATGCTCAAGCGCTGCGGCTTCTACGGCCTGGCCGACTTCGGCGGTCTCGATCTGGAGCGTCGCCAGGTACTTGCCGACCTCCTGTTGAACTACAGCGGCTGGTGAGTTCGTCCAGGCTCATCGCCATCGTCCATTCCTTCTCACCCGGGACATACGCTCCATTCCGAGCCATGTCCTTCTTTCATCGCCCGAAGTCGCTCGGCTTCGGGTCTCTCCCTTGCGGATGCTTGTCCGCAAGGGCTGGCTCCGCCCGTTTCTCGAATGGAGCCACCAATGACCAATTTCTACGGTCGCTGCTGGGAAATCAGCACGGCACACCTCACACAGGATGCGTGGAATTACCTCGCCAATCTGGCAGACATTGCCACACCGACTGGCTTTCTGTTCATCGCATTCCGCATCCCGTACTGTCCGGCGATCGGCGTGAAACTGATCTCCATCCCGTGGACGGACGCCAACCTCGGACAGGCTGATGGCATCACCTCCAAGCAGTTGCGGCAAGAGCATCTGGACAACGGCCTTCCGGTCGAACTGGCTGACGTGCTGCATCTGGCCGGGGAGGCCGACGTTCGTATCCTGATCTTCGATGCCGATGCCCCGGTGCAGGAAGGTCTGCCGGTGTACGAAGCATAACCACGCTCCACAAGAGCATCTCCCGTCCCTGCGGACTAGCACCCGCAAGGGTGTCGGTCCGCTCTTTTTCTGGAGTATTTCCATGTCCTATCCCGAACCCGCCTTGAGCGACCTGCTGACGCACCTGGGAAGCACTATCCGCGACCTGTGCCAGCGCCAGATCGACAAACATCGTCCCCTGGAAAACCTCAACCTCCCCAGCATCGTTGATCGCGTATTGCACGAACACGGAGCCGACGCGGATTTCGACGAGCAACTAATGGCCTGCATCAGCTTCATGTGCCATGACGGCGCAACCGGCCAGACCTTGGTATTCGAGCGCGAGAAGGGCAAATTAAACATGCGCGAGATCGACACATCCGATTTGGTAGACACCAGCATCGACAGTTACGAAATGGTGCTGTTCGACGGTGGCAATATCGACGGTGACTGCTGGAAGCACGTTTTTTTTCCACGACAGCGCACACACTATTTCGTATACGAAGCCTGACCCACCCAGCCCCTCCACCGAGAGGCTTTTTTTCGACCGAAAACGGGCGCCGCCGGATTCTGATTCCTCCGCGCACGATCACCGCTGTCGCGCAATGCTGCACGCATGTTCGCTGGCGTAGCCGGCGCATGCCCAGGCAGTCGAGACCTTCGAGACTGCGAGTGCCAACCGCACTGGTCATTGCCATCCCCAGGACGCACGCCGCGTCCACCCACGCCACCCACAAGGGACATTCCTCCCTTGCGGGCAGGGAGTCCCTTGCTTTTCTTCAAGGAGATTCCCATGGACCGTTCCACTATTCGCAACCAGATGCCCACGCTCGTCGTAGGTCATGTGCCGCGCAACATCCGCACGTTCAAGTTCCGCGTCATCGACGACCAGCCGCAGGAATCGGCGCTGGGCTTCATGATCGACCCGCAGCCCTTCGATGGCACGGTGATCGCGACGACCGACGAAGCCGTCGTCGTCAAGACCGGCCGCGCCGAGTTCGTGGCACTGGATCGCAAGCTGGTCACGACCGTCCCCGACGACGGTGCCAAGGTGCATGTCCATCCCTACGCACGGCGCCGTTTCGACGGCCTGCGCGCGGATACCCCGGAAGAGCGCACCGAGCACACTGCCGACGGCACGCCCTATACCGTCAAGACGCACATCCTCGGCTCGGCGCCAGCCAAGCTGCCCATCCCCGAGCCGCAATGCCCGGAGCTGGGCGACCTGATCCAGCAACTGGAACAGCTTCCGGCTCCCGACCGCTTCCGGCGCATCACGCACCTGCTGGTCGATGCCGGCGCCTGCGACTTCACCTGGGTCGATCCGACGCCGGACAAGATCATCGAGACGCCCCCGGCGATCAGCTTCACCGTCGAAACCACCAAGTTCGCGGGCCGGGTCACGGTGCTTTACGACCGTGCCGGCGATGTCTACGCGGTGGAGCTGCGCCGCGACGATGAACTGGTGGACCGACACGACGAGGTGTATTTCGACAGCCTCGGCGAAGTGCTCGAACGCTTGATCGACGACGGGCGCTGGCGCCAGATCGAGGTGAGCGTCACCTCCGGCACGAAGGCCTCCCGCCAGCGTCGGGCGGCGTAAAGCCCAACTCATCCCCGTCTGCATCTCTGCCTCGCAGGCTCCCTACCCATCGGGCGGGGAGCCTTTTTCCTTTTCAATCCATAGGAGATTCATTCATGTCACTGCGATTCAAAGGCGCCGATCTGCGCCCCGTGCTGGCGGAAGCAATCGCCAATCAGTGCAACGTCATCCTCGCCAAGGACCAGGGTGCGTATTTCCTCGCCGAGCGCGGGGAACGCCGCACCGATGGCCGCCAGAAGCTGATCGCTTACGCCGTCGGCTGCAACCCGGATACCGACCCGTTCGACGACTGGTGGGAGCTGGTACGCGCCGAGCTGGGTGGCGACGACTTCGGCGAGTTCTTGGACCCGAAGGATGGCGTCTTCACGCGCATCCTGAACAGCGAGGACGATCTCGAAGTGTCCGCCACCGAGACGCAACTGTTCTTGCAGGCGGTCGAACCGACCAAGAACAGCGGCTAACCCTCCGGTCTCATCGCCCCCGGCAAGGGGGCTTTTTTTCCTCGCGCCGCGGCTATTGCTGCGCGCCCGCACTCGTCTCCAGGCCGCACGGCCTTCGTCGCCGGCCGGCCCGCCGGCATGTCACCGGAGACGACCATGCGCGACCCGTTCAAGATCGACCAACCGACCTGCATCAGCTTCAGCGGTGGGCGCACCAGCGCCTACATGCTGTGGCGCGTGCTACAGGCGAACAGCGGATTGCCTGCCGACACCGTGGTCTGCTTTGCCAACACCGGCAAGGAAGTCGAAGCCACGCTGCGCTTCGTGCGCGACTGCGCCACACACTGGCACGTGCCGGTCCATTGGCTTGAATATCAGCCGGAGGCACCCGGTTTCGTGCGAGTAGATTTCGAGCGCGCGAGCCGTGACGGTGAACCCTTCGAGGCGCTGATCCGCAAGCGCCAGTACCTACCCAATCCCGTCGCGCGCGGTTGCACCACCTCACTGAAGATTCGCCCGATGCACCGCTTCCTGCGGCAGCTTGGCTGGACGGAGTGGGACCAGTTCATCGGTATTCGCACCGACGAACAGCGGCGCGTCGCCAAGATCCGCGCGCGCGGCCACTCCACCGAATCTGTCCACGAGACCATGTGCATGCCGCTGGCCGAAGCCGGAACAACCGTGCGCGACGTGACCGCCTTTTGGAAGGCACAACCGTTTGACCTGGAGCTGCTGACCGTCAACGGCCGCACGCTCGAAGGCAACTGCGATCTCTGCTTCCTGAAACCGCGCGGGCAGCGCCTGGCGCTCATCAAGGCCCGCCCGGAAGCGGCCGTGTGGTGGGTTCGCATGGAGTCGCTGAATCTCGCCAGCAAGCCCAGCGGCGCGCGCTTCCGCGTCGACGGACCGAGCTACGCCGACCTGGCCCGCTTCGCAGCCGATCAAGGCGACCTGTTCGATCCGGCGGACGAACCGATCGCCTGTTTCTGCGGCGATTGAAGAGCAAGGTCTGCATCGCCAATGCGGGCGCATGCAATTTCCGATTATCCGTGGCCCCGGCCTGGCCCGGCGTGCCACGCTCACTCCATGTCCCGCTGACGTCGTCAGCAACATGCCAGGCAGCCTTCGGTCTTTGAGGCTGCGCACGGTTTTTCCGTGTGACTGAGCCAGTTCGCACCGGCATCCATGCGCGAACGACCGTCGATCCCAACGGTGATGCCATCGCTGTTCCATCAACCCACGCGGGGGTTCCACACCTTCCCCGCCTGGGTCGGGTGTGTCTCCGCTTTCTTGTCCTACTGGAGATTCACCATGACCACTTCCAGCGAAAAGTCCTTTTTCGACCTGCATATCACCGGTCTGGGCTACCTCAATCGCATCCGCGAGGTGAAGCCCAAGAAAGGTTCCCCCTTCCTGGCCTGCGACATCGCGGCGCTCAACGGTCCTACCGATGACGTCTCGTATGTGCGCTTCGACACCCGCGTTTCGGGTAACGAAGCACAGCACCTGGTTCGCCGCTGCGAGGATGCGGTCAAGGCCGAAAAGAAGGTCTTGATCGGCTTCCGCCTCGGCGACCTCTGGGCCGATGTCTTCACCTATACCAAGGGGAAGCGCGTCGGCGAGCAGGGGGTGAGCTTCAAGGCCCGCCTGCTGTTCATCTCCTGGATCAAGGTCGACGGCGATCTCGTCTACAAAGCCGAGTCCAAGCCGACCGACTCCGACGACCGCGAAAGCGACGTTCCGGCTTCTGCCGAAACGCCCGCACCGCAGGAAGCTCCGGCCCAGGCGTCCCCCGCGCCGGCCGCTGAAGCTGACGTCGAGGCCTCCGCACTGGAGTCCGCCGAGTCGTTCTGACCCGCTGATCCACAAGGCCCCGCACTCCGGGGCCTTGTTCTTCTCCCCGCAGCTACCCCGTCGTCGGTCATCTACGCCGAAGGCCTGTGGCTGTCCTTCATTCGCAGGAGCCTCCCATGATTACCATCCCGGGCCAATTAGCCATCAAGACCATCCACGGCAGGAACGGCGACTTCAACGTCGGCCGCCTGGCGACCTCCATCGGCGAGTTCGTTGTGAAGAACGCCGAACTCGACCAGTACGCCGAAGGCAAGTACGAGGGCGATTTCGCTATTGCCGAGATCCGCCCGTCCACGTACACCGCCAACGGTCGCATGGTCATCGAAATCCGCGCCCTGCTGGGCGGAATGACGCTCTCCAACATCGACGAACTGAGCGGTGACGAAGCCCGACAACTGAGCCCGCAGGAAGTCGATCCGATCGACGAGGAAGCGCAGGCTCCCGCACCAACAACGCCCAAGGCTCGGGCCAAGGCGAAGTCCCGCGGCCCGCGCGATCCGCTGGTCGACACCACGCCGTTCGGTTCCAAGCCGGCTGTGGCGTCCCCCGAGGCTTCGGCCGATGCGGACGACGCAGCGCTGTTCGGCACCCTCTGGCCGCTGGGCGAGATCGTCAAGCTCGACGCTACCGTCGATCGTCGTGTTCTGCGCGAGCAGCGCGACCGTCTCGGCGTGCTGGGCTACGAGTTCGCGCCGCTGTCCCAGGACTGGCACCTCGCCACTGCCTGATCTTTCCGTCGCCTCGGCGACGTTCACCGCCCGCCGGGGTTCTTCCTCGCAGGGAGGACTCCGGCCTTTTTCTTAAGGCCTCCCATCATGTCAACGATCACTTCCAATGCCCCCGGCGGGGATACCTGCCCTGTGTCGGACGAACCCGCGTGGCGAACTGTCTGCGAGAGAGCGGCCACGCAAGCTAACGCAGGGTGCGGACTGTCTTACGACTACTACGTAGAGCGTTTCAGTTCGGAGATCGATGCGCAAGTTCGTCAATTTCCGGAATCCCAGCACGCAACAGCGCTGCAAATAGCTCAGGAATGGGGCTACGCAACACCCGCCGAACGGCAGGCGACGCGGAGCTGGAACTCTGAAAACGGCTATTGCTCGCACGGGATCGAGTTGGGATGTTGCCCGGCCGGTTGCGATCGAGACGACGACTGGGACTGAAATCCCTGCATTGGTTCCCACGCCGTACATACGGCATTTCCACACACCCGCCGGGGTTCTTCCCCGATGGGGAAGCTCCGGCAACTTCACCTAGGAGCTTCACCATGAGCCGGCACTACTTTGATACGACCCACAAGGGCTTTCCCATCACCGTCATCCTCGGCTGGGATCGGCCGATGGATTACTTCTTCCTGATGATTCAGAAGCCAGCCGAGTTGATCGACGACACGGCAATGGTCGAGGACGACGATTTTCTGTACAGCAACCTGCACGAGAGAGATCCGTTCGGCCATGACCTCGACTACTACCGCGAGGTTCTGCGTCATTTTCAGATCGTTGTGCCAGAAAGCATGTTCATCCAGTCCGAGCGCGACCAGGAAATGAATACCGGCAATCGCACCGTCAAGCATCAGGCAGACGGTTCCTTCACCGAACGGGAACTCTGATCCCAGGTAATTCGCGTTCTTTCATCCACCCCACGGGGCAGTCATTGCCCTGGCGGGCGGTGCTGCTCTCTCTTTATCGAGGACATCACCATGCCTGCTTCCGCCTCATCCAAACCGCTGTACCGCATCGACGAGTGCCCCGACCTGATGGCCGACGCCTGCGTTGGTGACGATCAGGGCAATCTGATCTTCCTGTCCATCTGGGCGCGTGACACCGCCGTTCAGGAGTTCCTCGCACGCCTCACCCTCGGGCGCGACGAGCAGGGACTGGACCAGTTCCACGTCATCACCCCGGAAGGCGGCTCGCTGCCGCTGTTCGTCGGCAACGTCGAACGCCTGGAGAAGCGAGCCACGCGCGCCTACCGGCGCACGCTGTTCGGGTCGCTCTCCAATGTGTGGCTGTTCGACAAGCGCTGCGTGCAGCCCGACAAGGCTAACGCCAGCGCACTGGCGCTTTTGCCCCGCGATTCCACGCACCGGCTCGATCGGCTGTGGACGCTGGTGCAGGACACCTGCCCGTTGCCTCTGCTCGACCACTGGCGCGCGACCGTGCTGGAACTGCTGCAAACCCGCCAGATGCTGGCCGGCCTCCCGTTCGCTCTTGGACCGCTGGAGGGCCACCGGCTCGCCATCGACGTGCCGGCGCTGACCACCGCGCTCGGTGATCTGATTCGCAGCGGAACGCTCGGCGCTTCCGACTACGAGCTGGCCTCGAACGCGCCCCTGCGGCACGTCGCCTGAAGCCTTCACCACGGGCATGTGCGTCAGCACATGCCCGCTTTCCTTCATCCCATTCCAGGAGAAATCCCATGGCTCTCATGTTTCCGCGGCTTGCCCGCAATTTCATCAAGAACGGCTATTTCCCGACCGATGAACCGACGTTGGAGCGGGTGCTGTCCGCACTGGCGCCGGCCAACGGCCCCATGTGCATCATCGATCCGTGCGCCGGTGAAGGCGTGGCGATCGCCGAGGCCGCCCATGTCCTCGGGCGCGAGCAGGCCAAGGCCTTCGCAGTCGAATACGACGCCGAGCGGGCACGCCATGCCCGCAGTCTGGTCGACCACTGCATCCACGGCGACTTGATGGATACGCTGATCTCCCGCCAGACCTTCGGCCTGTTGTGGCTGAACCCGCCGTATGGCGACCTGAGCAAGGACGTCAACGGCAACATCGGCTACCAGGGTCAGGGCCGCGCCCGGCTGGAAAAGCTCTTCTACCAGCGCAGCTTGCCGCTGCTGCAATACGGCGGCGTGATGGTCTTCATCGTGCCGTCCTACGTGCTCGACGCCGAGCTGGTCGGTTGGCTGACCAGGCACTTCGCCGAGCTACGCATCTACCAGGCGGTGGACAAGCAGTTCCGGCAGGTGGTGATCTTCGGTCGGCGCATTCGCCAGCGCGACCAGGCATCGGATGCGGTCAAGGCCACGCGCGGTCTGCTGTTGCAGATCGGGCAAGGCGATGCCGAAGCCGAGGAACTGCCGAGCGAATGGCCGTTCCTGCCGTATACCGTCCCCGCGGCTCAGGCCGAGCCGGAGCACTTCTACCGCGTGACGATGGAACCGGAGCAGTTCGCCGATGAAGTCGGCCGGCTGCAAGGGCTCTGGCCGTCCGTGGACACGCACCTGGGCGCCGCGCAGAAAGCGCTGCGGCCTCCGGCGCGTGCGTTGTCGCACTGGCATCTCGCCCTGGCCCTGGCCGCAGGCGCGATCTCCGGCGTGGTGCGCTCCAGGAATGGTCGCGTGCTCGTCGTCAAAGGGGACACTCACAAGGAGAAGACCCTCCAGCAGGAGTTCACCGAGCGCGACGACGGCTCCGTAGCCGAGACCCGCATCCTCACCGACAAGTTCGTCCCTGTCATCCGAGCCTGGGACATGACGCCAGGCTCCGCCACGCGGGGCGAGGTATTGACCATCCGCTGATCGCGGCTCATCAACGACGGCTCGCCGTCGCTCTCATCCACCCAACCGGGGTCTACCACCCCGCTGGGGTGCCGTGGCCCCTCCATTCTCCAGGGAGCACACCATGGCAACCCAAGCATCTCCCATCGCCCAGACCTCGAACCGGCGCTTCTCGCCCGGCCAGATGGTCATGACCTGCGGCGTCGATGAACTGGTCCGGCAGGGCCGGCTCAACCCCGCGCCGTTCCTGTTTCGCCATCTCCATGGCGACTGGGGTGACCTCGACGACAGCGACCGGCGCCAGAACGACGCCGCGTTGAAGTCCGGCGAGGATCGCCTGTTCTCGTCCTACCAGGTCGAGCCTGACCTGAAGCTCTGGATCATTACCGAATGGGATCGCAGCGTCACCACGCTGCTGCTGCCCAGCGAGTACTGATCCTCTCCACGCACGACGGCCAAGCGCCGTTCTTCTCTTCCCACACCGGGGCATGCCATCGCCCCGTGGGGGTGGTGCATGCCTCATTTTCATCTGGAGCATCACCATGTCCCTTGATCTCGAAACCGCCGCCGCCCAGACCTCGCCCGTGCAGGGCGAACTGCTCGACGCAGAACCTTCTCCGCTCACCCTGAGCCTTCAGGACTTCGTTGCCGAGTTCGGCGACGAACTGCTCGATTCCCTCAACCGCGCCAACCCGCCGGTCTACTCCGGCACACCGCAGGCGCACCGCCAGCTCATCGTCGCCAGCCTCAAGCGCAAGCTGTTCCCGGCACAGGCCGAGGTAGTCCATGCCGCCGCCGAACTGCTGATCGATCGTGGCGAACGCGCTGCGGTCGTCAACGGCGAGATGGGCTGCGGCAAAACCACCGTCGGCATCGCCACCGCCGCCGTCCTCAACGCCGAAGGTTACCGCCGCACGCTGGTCCTCTCGCCACCGCACCTGGTCTACAAGTGGCGGCGCGAGATCCAGGAGACGGTGGCTGGCGCCAAGGTCTGGGTGCTCAATGGCCCGGACACGCTGGTCAAGCTCATCAAGCTGCGCGAGCAGCTCGGTGTGCAGCCGTCCGGTCAGGAGTTCTTCGTCCTGGGCCGCGTGCGGATGCGGATGGGTTTCCACTGGAAACCCGTCTTCACCCGGCGGCGCACCCGGCACGGCGACGTGGGCATGTGCCCGGACTGCGGGCACGTCATCACCGACCTCGACGGCGAGCCGGTCAACCCGATCGAACTCGAAGCCGAGGAATACCGCCGCAAGTGCAGCCATTGCGCCGCACCGCTGTGGACGCTGATCCGTCCGAGGGGCTTGTCCGCCAGTGACCAGTCCTCCGCTGTGCTCAAGGCGCTCAAGCGTATCCCGACCATCGGGGAAGTCACCGCACAGAAGCTGATGCAGAAGTTCGGCGATGCGTTCCTGGCGTCGATGCTCGGCGACAACATCCACGAGTTCATCAATTTGATGGATGGCGATGGCGAGCTGGTTTTCTCCGACCGTCAGGCCACGCGCATGGAACGGGCGATGGCGAACATGGAGTTCGGCTTTGGCGAGGGTGGCTATCAACCCTCGGAGTTCATCAAACGCTACCTGCCGCAAGGCACGTTCGACCTGCTCATCGCCGACGAGGCGCACGAGTACAAGAACGGTGGCAGCGCCCAAGGGCAGGCCATGGGCGTGTTGGCGGCGAAGTCGCGCAAGACGTTGCTGCTCACCGGCACGCTGATGGGCGGCTACGGCGACGACCTGTTCTATCTGCTGTTCCGCGCCTTGCCTGGGCGGATGATCGAAGACGGCTACCGCCCGACCAGGAACGGCAGCATGACGTCAGCAGCCATGGCGTTCATGCGCGATCACGGTGTCCTCAAGGACATCTATTCCGAGAGTACCGGCACCGCGCACAAGACAGCCAAGGGCACCAAAGTATCGGTGCGCACAGTCAAGGCGCCGGGCTTTGGCCCGAAAGGGGTGCTGCGCTGCATCCTGCCGTTCACGATCTTCCTCAAGCTCAAGGACATCGGCGGCAACGTCCTGCCGCCGTATGACGAGGAGTTCCGCGAGGTGGCGATGGATCCGGCGCAAGCCGCGGCCTACCGCGACCTGTCCGGGCGGCTGACGGCCGAGTTGCGTCAGGCTTTGGCGAAACGCGACACGACGCTGCTCGGGGTGGTCCTCAACGTGCTGCTGGCCTGGCCGGATACGTGCTTCCGGTCGGAAACAGTGGTGCATCCGCGCACGCGCAACACCCTGGCGTATGTCCCGGCTCAGTTCAACGAGCTGGAAGTGATGCCCAAGGAACGCGAGCTGATCGAAGTCTGCAAGCAGGAGAAGGCCGAAGGTCGAAAAACCTTGGTGTATTCGGTCTACACCGGCACGCGCGACACGACTTCACGCCTGAAGATGCTGCTGGAGCAGGAAGGCTTCAAGGTGGCGGTGCTGCGCGCGAGCGTGGATGCCTCCCGCCGCGAGGACTGGATCGCCGAGCAGTTGGATCGCGGCATCGATGTGCTCATCACCAACCCGGAGCTGGTCAAGACGGGGCTGGACCTGTTGGAGTTCCCGACGATCGTGTTCATGCAGTCGGGCTACAACGTCTATTCGCTTCAGCAGGCGGCCCGCCGCTCGTGGCGCATCGGGCAGAAGCAGCCCGTGCGTGTGATCTACCTCGGCTACGCGGCAACGTCGCAGATGACCTGCCTCACGCTCATGGCCAAGAAGATCATGGTCTCGCAATCCACCTCTGGCGACGTGCCGGAATCCGGGCTCGACGTCCTGAACCAGGACGACGATTCCGTCGAAGTGGCGTTGGCCCGCCAGTTGGTCACTGCCTGATCGTCAAACCCATCGTGGCGGCCCTACGGTCGCCGCATTTTTCCTCACCTCACCGATGCGTCCATGCCCCTCGCGGGCATGGCGTCATCGCTTTGTTCTCCCAAGGAGCATTCCATGAACCACAACACCCAACCGGCTACCGATACCGTCAAAGTTCGTCTAACGCTAGACGTGGCCTATCTCCTCAACGGCGAGCCTTCGACCGAAATGGTCGAGCGTCTCCAGCAGATGTGCGAACACGCCATCGGCAACGGCCTGCTGACCGGCGAGACCGCAGCGGAAGTGGACGAGTACACGATCGACGTGTCCGTTCCGCCAGCCCCGCTATCCGAAGCCGAGATCGCCGACTTCATGCGCCTGCGCATCGAGGACGGCAACCTCGCTGCCGAGGACATTCCCACGCGCTTGGCGCGCTACGGCCTGATGGCACCCGACGATTTCGTTTCCGAGATGCGCGAGCGCATGGAAACGACGTTGGATGACTGAGTACAAGGAATTGATCCCATGAAGACCTTTCACATCGCGGTCGCCTGCCGCAACGCATCGGGCATGCCCGACATGCCGATTTTCACCGTCACCGTGACTGACGAGGAATACGACCTCGGCATCCACTACGACAAGGCGCAAGCGCTGGCCGAAGATGCCGGTTAAGAGGAACCCTTCCTCTGCTACGACGACACCGAACAGCCGGTTCTCCTGGCGGCAGTCCGCACGCTGGGTCTGGTACCTGGTGCGGCTTGATCCCAACCTCTACATCTACCTGTTGTACCTGCACGGCCCTTCGGGGCCGTTCTTTTTTGTGAAATCCGACGCTGCGCAGTTCGCTTTGTTTGCTGCCGCGTGAAGCCTGCGCGGCGATGGTGAGGACTCGATGCTTCAGGACGCCGCGCCATGTGCCCCGACCACCCCTTGTTTCGCCATTCCGACCGAGGCCCGCTCCCGGCGCTTCTCGGCCTGCTCTGGTCGCTATTGGCCGGCGGCTGCGCGACGGTGACGCCACCGCAAGCACCGCCGGAACCGCCTGCCGCTGCCGTAGCCGAACCGCCTCCTGAGTTCGTTCCAGTGACCCGCTACGGCCGTTACACCTTGGTCGAGTTGGTACCCGAACTGGCGCAGCGCGACCTGATGCAACAGGTGGTGGAAATTTCCATTCCGTCCGGTTCCGACGCGACCGTCGGCGATGCACTGCGCTACGTGCTCCTGCGCTCAGGTTACCGGCTCTGCGATACCGCGGATGCCAGCACGCTCTACGCCTTGCCGCTGCCCGCCGCGCATTTGCATCTTGGCCCGCTGGCCTTACGTGATGCGTTATTGACGCTCGCCGGCTCCGATGCCTGGGAGCTGTCCATCGACGATGCCGCCCGGCAAGTGTGCTTCGCCCGGCAAACGCCGCCGGTGCTGTCGACCACTCCCGCGACCGAAGCCGTGACCGCGCCGGTTTCGCCCCCTGCCGACACCCGAACCGATCCCCTCGATGCCCTCCAACCGTGGGAGCAGCCATGACCTTTCCGCAAATCCCTGAAGCAGGTCGCCGCACCCGCTGGCTCAAGATCGCCGCCGGCATCTGGCTCCTGCTCATCAGTCTAATCGCCATCGTCCACAGCGTCGGACTCTCCCGCCTGACCGAACAGGGCCGCCGTGACACACAGGCCACGCAGATCAAGGCACTTGCCGGGCAGATAGCAGAACTGGCCCAGCAAGCTGAGGCCGACAAACACCAGCCCAAGCCCGTGAGCCAGGCCGATTTCGCAGCGAGCCGCCAGGTACTCGAAACCCGGCTCGCCAGCGTTGAACAGGCACAAGCCGATGCTGCGCATGCCAGTGACCTGCAAGCCTTGCAGGAGCGCGTCGACACCGTCGAGGCTCGCCAGCAAGAACTCAAGTCAGCGACGCCTACCGTGCGTCGATCACGAGCGCCGGTAGCAACCCAACCCAAGGTGCAGACGCCACCGTTTCGGATTGTCGGCCTGGAACTGCGCGGTGGCGAACGCTTCCTGTCGATCGCGTCACCGGCCACGACCTCGCTCGCCAACGTCCGTCTGCTGCGCGAAGGCGACAGCGATGGCGACTGGCAGCTCCAATCCATCGACGCCCATGCTGCTCTGTTTCTGGTGAAGGGTCAGCCGCAGCGCGTGGCGCTACCGTAGGACGGCCAAGATGCGACAGTCTGCCATCGCCGCCTGCCTGCTCTGCGCGCTGGGTTTGGCGTCCTTGCACGCTCGCGCGCAGTCGGCCTCGACGGCGACCTCCCGCACGAACCTCAGCCAGACGCAGACCAACGCGGATGCCGCGCTCGACGAGCGCCAGGCGCACGACTGGGGCCTGCGTGCCGAGGAATGGGCGCGCTACCGCCAGTTGATGCAAGGTCCGCTGGGGATTTACGCACCGAAACTCGATCCGCTGAGCGCGCTTGGTATCGAGGCACGCAACGACGAGGAGCGCAACCACTACGCGGAGTTGCAGGTTCAGGCCGAAGCCCGGCGCGTGGACAAGACGCTGGCCTACCAGCGTGCCTACGATGCCGCCTGGCAACGACTCTTTCCCGGCCAGCCGCGCGTGAGTCTGCCCGACACCCAGACGCCCAGCGTCGGCAACACGGGGTCTGGCCGGACGGCGGTGTTCATCAAGGCCGACTGCACGCCCTGCGAACAGCGCGTGCGGCAACTCCAGGCCGCCGGTACGCCTTTTGACCTCTACATGGTCGGCAGCCGCGGAGACGACACCCTGATCCGCCAGTGGGCGACGCAGGCCGGCATCGACCCGGCCCGCGTGCGCGCCCACACGATCACGCTCAACCACGACGGCGGACGTTGGCTTTCGCTGGGCCTTCCCGGTGAACTGCCGGCCGTGGTGCGCGAGGTGAACGGGCAATGGCAGCGCCAGTAACGCGGCAATCCCGCCCGCTACGCGCCGCCTTCGGCATGGCGTGGCTGCTCGGCGCCGCCATCCCGGCGCTGGTCGTCCAGGCGCAGGAACTTCCGCCTCCGGCCTATCAGCTCGCCGCGCAACAGGCCGGCGTGCCGTCGCCGGTACTGTACGCGGTCGCCTTGCAAGAGAGCGGCGCGAAGCTGCGAGGCCGGCTGATCCCTTGGCCGTGGACGCTCAACGTCGCCGGTCAGGCCGAACGCTACGCCACGCGCATCGAAGCCTGCGCAGGCCTGAGCCGTGCCTTAGCTCGCGCACCCGCCAGTCGTATCGACGCGGGCCTCGGCCAGGTCAACCTCGGCTACCAGGCACATCGCTATGGCACACCCTGCGAACTGCTCGATCCCTACCGGAACCTGGCGATTGCCGCCGACATCCTGCACGAGCAGCACCTGCCGGGCGAAGACTGGCTGCTCGCCATCGGCCGCTACCACCGTCCCGCCGGTGGCGAAGCGGCAGCCCGCTACCGGCGCAGCGTCCATCAGCATCTGACGCGCGTGCTCGGCCCCGGCGTTCCTCTTCCCTCCGTGGACACGACACCATGAGCCGGATTGCCTTTCTCGCCCTCGGATTGCTTGCGGCAACGACCGTCCACGCGCAGACCACCAGCGCGCCGCTGATCGTGGTCGATGACCGCGGCGGGGTCTCTGCGCTGCCGTACTACCAGGCGCTCAATCCCCAGGATGCTGGCTCCGACGCACCGCCCGCGTCGGCCCTGGCTCCCCATATCGGCAATCCGACCGATGCCGAAGCGGCCATGCTGCCGGTGCGCTCCGCACGGCTGTCGCCGGGTGACGAACCGCGCAGGGTAATCCGCGCACCGGGCCTGACGCCGCTCTTTCTGGTCGGAGACGACGATCGCTCGCGTGCCTGGCTACGGCAGCGGCAAAGGGCATTGCGCGACCTTCAGGCCGTGGGGCTGGTGGTCAATGTGGCCTCGCCCGAAGCGCTGGCGTCGCTACGGCGTCTCGCGCCAGGCTTGATGCTGTCGCCGGTGTCGGGGGACGATTTGGCCGGACGGCTGGGTATCCGCCACTACCCGGTGCTGATTACCGCCACCGGCATTGAGCCCTGACGTGCGTCCGCGATGGCCCAGCCCCATACCATCGAGGTACTGCTGCGGCCAGCGGTGGAGCTATACACCGTTGCCGTGTGCACGGGCGCCGCGCTTCTGTGCGTGGTGGCACCGTGGTCGCTCGCGCTGAGTCCGCTGCTGGGTCTGGCCAGTGCACTCGCCTTCCTGGTCTTCGGCGCGACCCGGCTGTGGGATGCCTGGGTCATCCTGCGCTATCGCCGCAACATCCGCCGCCTGCCGCGCTACGTGATGACCAGCCGCGACGTGCCCGTCAGCCAGCAGCGGCTGTTCGTCGGCCGCGGGTTCCGCTGGGACCAGCGGCACACACACCGGCTGATGCAGACCTACCGGCCCGAGTTCCGGCGCTACGTGGAGCCGACCATGATCTACCGGGTCGCACGGCGCCTGGAGGAAAGGCTGGAGTTCGCGCCGTTTCCGCTCTCCCGGCTTACCAAGGCGTTGACGTGGGACAGCCCGTTGAACCCCGCGCGGCCGCTGCCGCCGGTCGGCGGTCTGCCGCGGTTGCACGGCATTGAACCGCGCGAGGTCGACGTCACGTTGCCGCTGGGTGAACGTGTCGGTCATACCCTGGTGCTGGGCACCACCCGCGTCGGCAAGACCCGGCTCGCAGAGCTGTTCATCACTCAGGACATCCGGCGACGCAATGCAGCCGGTGAGCACGAAGTCGTCATCGTCTTCGACCCTAAGGGCGACGCCGATCTCTTGAAACGGATGTACGTCGAGGCCAAGCGCGCAGGACGTGAAGGCGAGTTTTACGTGTTCCACCTGGGTTGGCCGGACATCAGCGCCCGCTATAACGCCGTGGGTCGCTTCGGCCGCATCAGCGAGGTGGCTACGCGCATCGCCGGCCAGCTTTCCGGCGAAGGCAACAGCGCCGCGTTCCGCGAGTTTGCATGGCGGTTCGTCAATATCATCGCCCGAGCGCTCGTGGAGTTGGGGCAGCGTCCCGACTACCTGCTGATCCAGCGCCACGTCATCAACATCGATGCTCTGTTCATCGAATACGCGCAGCACTACTTCGCCACGCATGAGCCGAAAGCCTGGGAAATCATCGTCCAGCTCGAAGCGAAGCTCAACGACAAGAACATCCCCCGCAACATGATCGGACGCGAGAAGCGCGTCATTGCCCTGGAGCAGTACCTGTCGCAGGTACGCGTCTATGACCCGGTGCTCGACGGCCTGCGTAGCGCCGTGCGCTACGACCGTACCTACTTCGACAAGATCGTCGCGTCGCTGCTCCCTCTCCTGGAAAAGCTCACCACTGGCAAGATCGCGCAACTGCTGGCACCGAACTACTCGGACCTGGGCGATCCGCGACCGATCTTCGACTGGATGCAGATCATCCGCAAACGCGCGGTGGTCTATGTTGGTCTGGATGCACTGTCTGACGCCGAAGTGGCCTCGGCTGTCGGCAACTCCATGTTCTCGGATCTCGTCTCGGTCGCTGGACACATCTACAAGTTCGGCATTGACGATGGGTTGCCCGGCGCCGCGTCAGGCGTGAAGGTGCCGATCAACGTGCATGCCGACGAGTTCAACGAACTCATGGGCGACGAGTTCATCCCGATGGTCAATAAAGGCGGCGGTGCCGGTGTGCAGGTAACGGCCTATACGCAAACGCTTTCCGACATCGAAGCGCGCATCGGCAACCGCGCCAAGGCGGGCCAGGTCGTCGGAAACTTCAACAACCTCTTCATGCTGCGGGTGCGCGAAACGGCAACCGCCGAACTGCTGACGCGCCAGTTACCTAAAGTCGATGTGTACGCAACCTCGCTGGTGAGTGGCGCGACCGACAGTTCCGACCCGCGCGGCAACACGGCATTCACGTCGAATACCCAGGACCGCATCAGCAGCGCCAGCGTGCCATTGATCGAACCGGCGCACATCGTCGCACTGCCCAAGGGGCAATGCTTTGCGCTAATCGAAGGCGGCAACCTCTGGAAAGTGCGTATGCCGCTACCTGCACCCGATCCAGACGAGGTGATGCCGAAGGATTTGCAGGAATTGGCCGGCTACATGCGACAGCACTATGTCGAGGCCGTCGACTGGTGGGAAAATCAGGGCTTACCCGGTTTGCAGGAAAGCGCATTGCCGGACGATCTGCTGGGCGATTTCAAGCAGTTGGCGACTGTCGCCGATGAGGCGGAATCGTGAGCGACCCGGCCGTCGCGGCAAAGCGCGCGCAGCAGCAACAGCAAGGAGCCGTTGCCAGCCTCATCACGCTACCGTTTCGTTTGTTCGGCGTGCTGTGCGGGTCGCTGTTGCTTTGCATCCTGATCGAGTGCGTCGGCATGCACTTCTTCTGGCCGCAGGAGGGTTGGCATCACGCCCAGGCGATGCTCAATCAAGAGCTGGATCAGTTCTCGGCCAACTTCACACGCAGCGCGCTGGTGCAGGAACCTGGACGCACCGCGCACGTGCTGATCGAGCACGCCTACGACTGGCTGTTCGTGAAAAGTGGCCTGCTGGAATGGATACGCAATGCCTCGGCGCAGGCGAGCGCCGGCACCCGCAATCAAGCACATGACTTCCGCTATTACATGGCGCTCGTCTACGTGCATGTGGAAGCCTATCTGATCGCGTCCGTCTACACGGTGCTGACCTTCCTGGTGCGGTTCTTCGTGCTGATGCTGACGCTGCCGCTTTTCCTGCTCGCCGCCTTCGTCGGGTTCGTGGACGGCCTCGCGCGCCGGGACGTGCGCCGCTTCGGTGCTGGCCGGGAGTCCGGCTTCATTTACCACCGCGCCAAAGCGAGCCTGATGCCGCTGGCAGTGCTGCCGTGGGTGGTGTATCTGGCGCTGCCGGTCAGCGTGCATCCGCTGCTGATCCTCCTGCCCGCCGCCGCGCTGCTGGGGATCGCCACCGACATCGCAGCAGCAACCTTCAAGAAGTACCTTTGATGGAGCGCATCTCAGAAAGCCAAGATACTCAAGACGAGGGCTATTGAATACAGCCGTGACTAAAGCGGTGGCGATCTAGTCCCGATTGTTTACGGCGCGGGTTTCCGCGCCACCTCAGCATCGTGCCATCCGCATCCCCGGAGCACGGCACGATGGCTTCCCTTTCCAGCTACCCACCGACCTGGCGCCACGCCTTCGCCGCGGTGCTGCTCGTCGTTTCGGGACTGCCACCGGCTGTCGCCGCAGACGATGCGACCGAGCGCGAGCAGCTCGCCGCGCTCGCGCGCCAGCTCGAACTGGTTAACCGGCTCGCCGAGCACGCGGCCGATGTGTCGCCCCAGGAGCGGGCCCGCTACCACTTCGACTATGCACGTCTGCGTGAGGACGTGAAGCGGGTCCGCGCCGGCGTGCAGGATTACCTCGTTCCCCAGCGCGCCCAGCCGCGCGATCCCGTGCCTCTCGCGGGCGACTACGTGCGCGGTAGTGCCGACGACGGTAAGGAGGCGTCGAAGCCATGACGCCTTCCGCCGATCAAGTCACCGCCTTTCAGGCCAACGGCGGTTTCACTCCCGCGGCTGTCTCCACGGTCGTGCTCAGCATCGTGTTCGCCGTGCTCCTGCTGTGGGGCGTTTGGGCCATGCGAACCGCCTACGTCGGCTGGGCCGAGCAACGCCTCTCCCAACGTCAGTTCCTCGGTGTCGTCGTGCGATTTCTCGCGATGTACGTGGTGCTGACCTTCTTCCTCCTGTCCTGATTCCTCGAAAGGCCGTACTGCCATGAGCACTCATCTCACTCTCCATCGCACCGCCACGCGCGTCATCGCGCCATTCGTCCCGCTGATCTTCGCCGCCATGCCGCTGTCGGCGTTTCCAGCCGGCCTGCCGACCATGGAAGATCCCTCGCGCGGCCAGGGCAGCGGCATCATCCAGACGCTCCAGAACTACGGCTACGACATCGTGATGCTGATCGCGCTGCTCGTCGTCGCCTCGATGTTCATCGGCGTCTGCTACCACGCCTACACCCGCTATTCGGAAATCCACACCGGCCGCGCCACCTGGGGACAGTTCGGCCTGACGGTGGCCGTGGGCGCCATCTTGCTCGTGGTCGGCATCTGGCTGCTGACCAAGGCCACCGGTGTTCTGTAAGGACGGCGACTCATGGCCGCCGCATCGGAAAGCCTGCAAGACGGGCTCGTCATTTTCCTGCCGCACCGGCTGAACCGCCAGCCGGTGGTCGTGCGCGGGCTGACCGCCGACGAGCTGTGGATCTGCACCGGCCTGTCGGCTGCGGCCGGACTGGCGCTCGGCCTGCCGCTGGCCTGGGTCACGCGCAGCATCGCCATGGTGCCGACGTTGATCGTGGCCGGCATCGCGCTGGGCGTCTTTGCCGGTGGCGGCTTTCTGCGGCGGCAGAAACGAGGCCGGCCCGATACCTGGCTCTACCGCCAGCTTCAGTGGTGGCTCGCCTTGCGCTACCCAGCGTTGGCGGCGCTGATGGGCGGACGAACCCTCATCACCCGCTCGGGCTGCTGGACCACCCGGCGCTTGGCCAGTGCACGCTCTTCCGCCCGGAGTGCTTCATGAGCCGCTTCCGCAACGAGATCGAATACCTGCAGGCGCATGTCAAGACGCTGCGGCTTGCGGCCGGCGCGCTGTTTGTGGTGGCGCTGCTGCTCGCCTTCGGCTGGTGGAGTGCCCCGAAAAATCTCACGATTCACGTCCCGCCCGACCTGCGCTCGGGCAGCGTGCGCCGCTGGTGGGATGTGCCTCCCGAGAGCGTGTATGCCTTCAGTTTCTACATCTGGCAACAACTTCAGCGCTGGCCCACGGATGGCGAGGCAGACTATCCGCGCAACCTGAACGCGCTGTCGGCTTATCTCACGCCGGGTTGCCGCGCCTTCCTGCAACAGGATTACGAATACCGGCGCAGCAACGGCGAACTGCGTCAGCGTGTGCGTGGCATCTACGAGATTCCCGGCCGAGGCTATGGCGACGACCCGGCCACGCGCGTCAAGGTCATCTCCAACAACGACTGGATCGTGACGCTCGACGTGACTGCGGACGAGTATTACGGCGGCGACCAGGTCAAGCGTGCGCTCGTGCGCTATCCGTTGAAGGTCGTGCGCATGGACATCGATCCTGAGCACAACCCGTTCGGCCTCGCGCTCGACTGCTACGCGGGCATGCCGCAGCGCATCGAAGCCGCGCCGGCTCCAACCCCGGCCAGCACGCCCATCAGTGGGCCGCTCGCCACGCCTGCTAGCTCGCCGGTCACCACCACTACGGCGGACCACCCACAGGGAGACACCCCATGAAGCGCCTTGTCCTGTCGGCCCTGGCCGGCGTCGCCCTGAGCCTGGGGCTTGCCTCCATTGGCCATGCTGTCGAAATCCTGCACTGGGCACGCCTGCCGTTAGCCGTACCGCTCGTCGTCGGTCAGGAGCGCGTGGTGTTCATCGACCGCAACGTGCGCGTTGGCGTGACACCGGACATCGCCGACCACCTGCGCGTACAAAGCGCGGGCGGTGCGATCTATCTGCGCGCGAGCGACGCAATCGCGCCGACCCGGTTGCAGTTGCAGGACGTGGAATCCGGCGCGCTGATCCTGATCGACATTGCCGCCACGCCGGCAAAAGACAGCCAAACTCCGCTGGAGCCGGTGCGCATCGTAGAAGACGAAGCCCCCACGACGCGGTACGGCAGCAAGGTCACGACGCCAGCAGACGATGCCGACGATAGCTCTGGCACGTCCGGCAAGCCCGTCGCCACGCGCGAGACGCCGATTCCCGTCGTGCTGACACGCTACGCCGCGCAGAACCTCTACGCGCCGTTGCGCACGGTGGAGCCGATCGCCGGCATCGGACGGGCCAACCTGCGCCGCGGCCTTGCCCTGGACACCTTGCTGCCGACGCTGCCCGTGCGAGCGCGCGCGCTCGGCGCGTGGCGGCTCGAAGACCAGTGGGTGACGGCGGTGCAACTCACCAATACCGCCGGTCGCTGGCTCGACCTCGATCCGCGCGCGCTTCAGGGCGACTTCGTGGCGGCGACGTTCCAGCACCCGACCCTGGGACCAGCGGGGCAATCCACCGATACCACCGTGCTCTATCTGGTTACCCGCAGCCACGGCCTGGCCGAGTCGCTACTGCCGGCGGTCGCGCCCATCGACCCCATGGTGAACCTGCCGCCCGCGGCGGCGGCCGGCCAGGCCGAAGGAGGTCGCGATGAAAAGTAACGGCCTGCTCAAGTGGCTGATGATCCCAATGGCGCTGGTCATCGTGCTCGTCGGCATCAAGCTCTTTTCCGGTAGTTCGGGCACCAAGTCTTCGTCACCGACGGCGGCCAGCCAGCTCACACCCGAAGAAATGAAGGCGCTGGGGATCGAGGGCGACACGCCACGCGATACTGTCGCCACGCTGGTCGCGCAGGTCAAGCAACTGCGCAACGAATTGCAGACCTCGCTCAACGACAACAAGAACGCCAAGACCGAAAACGACCGCTTGCGCGCCCGCGAGAGCGCGATCGACCAGCGCATCCAGAGTGCGCTCGACGGCGAGCGTAGCCGTCTGCAACAGGACCGCGATCAGGTCTCCAGCGACCGTCAGCAGACACAGGGCCTGTTGCAGGACGTGCAGAAGCGCCTGGACGGTCTCACCGGCAAGGGCAATCAGGCCGATCTACCGGTCGGCCTTGGACTTCAGGACGGCGACGGCAAGAACTTCAGTGCCAGCTCTGGCGGCACGCGCTGGGTGGAGCCCGACGATACCAAGCCCGACACGAAGAACGGCAACAACGGCAAGGGGCCGAGCTTTCCGACCAGTTTCGGTCCCGCGCAGAAGACGCTCGACAACGCGGCGGACACGGTGGCCGATGCCGGGGATAAGGCCGTTGGCAGGCCCGCGAAGCCGGTCTACACCGTACCAACGAACGCCACGCTGATGGGCTCGGTCGCCATGACCGCGCTAATCGGCCGCGTGCCGATCGACGGAACCGTCAACGACCCGTATCCGTTCAAGGTGCTGATCGGCCCGGACAACCTCACGGCAAACGGCATCGACATTCCCGATGTGGCCGGCGCCGTGGTCAGCGGCACCGCCTCGGGCGACTGGACGCTCTCGTGCGTGCGCGGACAGATTCGCTCGGTCACTTTCGTGTTCCAGGACGGCACGATCCGCACCGTACCAGAGGACTCGGGCAACGCCAACGGCAACACCAGCAACAGCAGCAGCCAGAACGGCAGCACCAACACCATTCAGGGCGCCCTCGGCTGGATCAGCGACCCCTACGGTATTCCGTGCGTGTCCGGCGAGCGGCGCAGCAATGCCGAGCAGTACCTCGGTTCGCAGGCGCTCATCACCGCCGCTGGCGCGGGCGCGGCAGCGCTCATCCCCAAGGGCGACAACAACTACTCCTTCGTCAGCGGCGGCAACGGCCAGACGCTCGGCACCGTGGGTATCTCGGGCAACGAGGCAATGGGCCGCATCCTCGCCGGTGGCGTGGAGCAGATGTCGCAGTGGGTCAACAAGCTCTACGGCCAGGCGTTCGCCGCGATCTACGTGCAGCCCGGCGCCAAGGTCGCCGTGCATCTCGACCATCCTCTCAACATCGACTACGACCCCAAGGGTCGTCGGGTCAACCATCGTATCGGAGAAGCCCATGCGCCGGATCTGGACTGATGCCGCGACCGGCCTGCTGGCCGTCGCAATGCTGATCGCGCTTGGTGGCTGCGCGACCAGCAAGGAGAAGCTGCTGCCGCACGGCGACAGCACGATGCTCGATGTGTGGAACCAGGAGACCGGCGGCAGCGCGGGCGGCGGCCAGGCCGCACGCCAGTTGCTCGATGCGCGCCAGGGGCTACGCCGCCCGCTGACCGACGCCGACGTGCAGAACGCACCCGCCGCCAATGCGGCCTACACGCGCAACGCTACCAACGAAATCTACCGCCAGTTTCATCGGCTGCCGAACCCCGACCTCATGATGTACGTGTTCCCGCACCTGGCTGGCACCGACCCGGTGCCGGTGCCCGGCTACACGACTGTCTTTCCGCTGTATCAGCGCGTGCAGTACGCGATGCCGGGCGAACGGCTGGAGGACTACTGATGCGGTGGTCGCTGCCCTGGCCGCGCAAGACCGTCCCGCGCGCCGGCACCGTGGCCGGCGTGCCGGATGCGTGGGAGCGGCACGTTGCCACGCTGAACGCGCATGGGATTCCCGCGCCTGGCGAGGCCTTGCGTCGTGGCAAGCGCAAGCCGGCGACCCAGGCCGACGTCGAGGCGCTCTACGACGTTGCGCCGTCGTTCGTCGATCTATTGCCTTGGGCCGAATACCTGCCCGGCTCGAAGAGCATGCTGCTGGACGACGGGCAATCCGTCGCCGCTTTTTTCGAGCTGCTGCCGATCGGCACTGAGGGCCGCGAGATGACCTGGCTGTGGCGGGCCCGCGACGCGGTGGAAAACGCCTTGCAGGACTCGTTTGACGAGTTCGACGAGCATCCGTGGGTGGTGCAGTTCTACGCACAGGACGAACCGGACTTCAATGATTATCTGGGCACGTTGCAGACCTATCTGCGACCCCGCGCGCAGGACAGCGCTTTCAGCGCGTTTTACCTTCGGTTCTTCGCGCATCACCTGCGCGCGATCGCCAAGCCCGGCGGTCTGTTCGAGGACACGACCGTCACGCGCCTGCCGTGGCGCGGCCAGGTGCAGCGCGTGCGCATGGTTGTTTACCGGCGCACGCCCACAGTTGCCAACGCCCGTCGAGGCCAGACGCCCGAGCAGGCACTCACTACCATCTGCGACCGGCTCATGGGCGGTCTAGCGAATGCAGGGGTGAAGGCCAGGCACCTTGACGCAGCCGCCATCCACGCCTGGCTGCTGCGCTGGTTCAATCCGGCACCGACGCTGCTCGGCGACACGCCAGAGGATCGGGAGCGTTTCTACGCGCTCACCCGCTACCCGGACGAACACGAGGATGGCGAAATCGAGCTGGCCAGCGGCACCGACTTCGCGCAGCGGCTGTTCTTCGGCCAGCCGCACTCGGACCTGCCAAACGGCACCTGGCTCTTCGACGGCATGCCGCATCGGGTCATCTCGATGGATCGGCTGCGCACGCCACCGGCGACCGGCCATCTGACCGGCGAGACGCGCAAGGGCGACGCGCTCAATGCGCTGATGGACCAGATGCCCGAGGACACGGTGCTGTGCCTGACGCTCGTCGCCACGCCGCAGGATGTGCTCGAAGCCCATCTCAACCACCTGAGCAAGAAGTCGGTCGGCGAAACGCTCGCGTCCGAGCAGACCCGGCAGGACGTGCAACAGGTCCGCAGCCTGATCGGCAGCGCCCACAAACTGTACCGTGGTGCGGTAGCGTTCTACCTGCGTGGGCGCGACATGGACGAACTCGATGCACGCGGTCTGCAACTGGTCAACGTCATGCTCAACGCAGGCGTGCAGCCGGTGCGCGAGGAAGACGAAGTCGCGCCGCTCAATAGCTATCTGCGCTGGTTGCCTGCGGTATTCGATCCGTCCGCCGACAAGCGCCAGTGGTACACGCAACTCATGTTCGCACAGCATGCGGCGAACCTTGCACCCGTTTGGGGCCGCAGCCAAGGCACGGGCCATCCGGGGATCACCTTTTTCAACCGCGGCGGCGGCCCCATCACGTTCGATCCGCTGAACCGTCTCGACCGGCAAATGAACGCGCACTTGTTCCTGTTCGGGCCGACCGGCTCCGGCAAGAGCGCCACACTCAACAACATCCTGAACCAGATTACCGCGATCTATCGTCCCCGCCTTTTCATCGTAGAGGCCGGCAACTCGTTCGGCTTATTCGGCGACTTCGCGGCGCGGTTGGGTCTGTCGGTGCACCGGGTCAAGCTCGCACCCGGCTCCGGCGTGAGCCTCGCACCGTTTGCCGATGCGTGGCGCCTTGTCGCCACGCCGAGCCAGGTGCAGACGCTCGATGCCGATGCGCTGGACGAGGCACAGGAGGCCGATGCCACGACCGAAGGCGACGAACAGCGCGACGTGCTCGGTGAACTGGAGATCACTGCGCGGATGATGATTACTGGCGGCGAGGACAAGGAAGAAGCGCGGATGACGCGCGCCGACCGCAGCCTGATCCGCCAGTGCATCCTCGACGCCGCGCAGCGTTGCGTAGCCGATCAGCGCCCAGTGCTCACGCGCGACGTGTGCGACGCGCTGCGCGAGCGAGGCAACGACGCGACGCTGCCGGAAATGCGGCGCACCCGCCTGCTGGAAATGGCCGACGCGATGAACCTGTTCTGCCAGGGCGTCGACGGCGAGATGTTCGATCGGCCCGGCACGCCGTGGCCGGAAGCCGACATCACGGTCGTCGATCTGGCGACCTTCGCGCGAGAGGGCTACAACGCGCAGCTTTCCATCGCGTACATCAGCCTCATCAACACGGTGAACAACATCGCCGAGCGCGACCAGTTCCTCGGCCGGCCGATCATCAACGTCACCGACGAAGGGCACATCATCACCAAGAATCCGCTACTCGCGCCATACGTGGTCAAGATCACGAAGATGTGGCGAAAGCTCGGCGCGTGGTTCTGGCTGGCTACGCAGAATCTGGACGACTTGCCGAAGGCGGCCGAGCCGATGCTCAACATGATCGAGTGGTGGATCTGCCTATCGATGCCCCCGGACGAAGTCGAGAAGATCGCACGCTTCCGCGAACTGAATCCGTCGCAGAAGGCGCTGATGCTGTCGGCCCGCAAGGAGGCCGGCAAGTTCAGCGAGGGCGTGATCCTGTCCAAGTCAATGGAGGTCTTGTTCCGCGCCGTGCCGCCGAGCCTCTACCTCGCAATGGCGATGACCGAACCGGAGGAGAAGGCCGAGCGTTTCGAGTTGATGCAACAGTACGGCATCAGCGAACTGGATGCGGCAGTCAGGGTGGCCGAGAAGATCGACCGCGCGCGGGGTATTGCCTCGCTCCCCCGCGATGCGTTGGCTTGAAAGGAGAACACCATGCGCAAGCACTCGTTCGTGCCATTTGGTCCGCGTGTTCTGGCCGGCTTGGCCGTGGTTGTTCTGTTGGGTACCACCGGCTGGTGGGCAGCTCACCACACGACGACGCGTGAGGCGGCATCGAGCACCACACCTCTATCGGCCGCGTCGACCGATACGCAGTCCCCAGCTCCCGCTGGGCCGCCATGGGTCTATGGTCGTGCCGATGCCCGCTTTACGGTGGTCGAATTCGCTGATCTGGAGTGCCCGTACTGCCGGGCCTACTTCCCGGTGCTCAAAGGCTGGATCGACGCCCATCCCGAAGTGAACTGGCAGTGGCGGCACCTGCCGCTGACGATGCACGATCCTGTGGCTACAGCCGAGGCGCGGATCGCGGAATGTGCGGGCGAGATCGGCGGGCATGACGCCTTCTGGAAAGCCGTGGCGTGGATTTACACGCACACCCGCGGCGACGGCCAGGGCCTGCCGCCCGATGTGCCTTACCCCGACCTCACGCCCGATGTGCAGCGCTGCCTCGGCAGCGACCGTCCCGACTCTGCCATTCGGGATCAAGCTGCCGAGGCAGCGAAGCTCGGCATCAAGGCCACGCCAACCCTGCAAGTGCGCGATCGCCAGTCCGGCAAGACGATTCTGCTGCCCGGTCCCGTCGAGGGGGATGCCTTACTGTCGGCGATCGACTGGATTGCCAGTGGTCACGACACCAGCGCGACGGCATCACCGCCTTGAATGCGGCAATCCCGCTATTCGGTTTCTTGCTGGAGAGCCAAGCAACCCTGCGATTGACTTGAGCCTGTCGTCCCTCCATCGCGTGCCATGATGCCTTCGTTCTCATTCCTGTCATCCCTACATCCGGCCAGCGCGCTTTGCAGCGCGATCGGGCTGTGCGCGGCGCTAGTGTTCTCATCCGCGCAAGCCGCTGACGTCATCGCCTTCACCGACACGCAGCATCCAGTGAGCAACGCGAACGGCATTCGTGTGGTGCTGCTCGATGCACCAGCCAACCTGGAGGCCGCACTCGGCGCACAGCTTCCGGCTGATCCCGCGCAAGCCGAAGCCATCGTCCGGCAACGTCTCGCTCAAGGCGGTGCAGGTTTGCAGCGGCAACTTGCCGATGCCTATCAGGGGATCGCCGACGCTTGGGGGCTGGGCGTCGCCAAGGTTCCTGCCGTCGTGGTCGATCACCGCTATGTGGTCTATGGCGAGCCCGACGTCACCCGTGCGGTCGACCGCATTCATGTCTACCGGAGTACCCAACCATGAGCGGTGGACTGTTTGCCCCGACCCACCGAATGCGGGCCGTCATTGCGGCCTTGCTGCTGGGCGCCGCCGGTTCGACGTTCGCGGTGAACACCGCGACCATCATCGCCTCGGTGCTGTCGCCGGACTGCCTGCAATACCGCGTCGTCGGCATCTGCTACTGGCTTAGCTGTGGCTTGGGCGGTTGCACGGTCCTTACCTCGGTCAAGGTGCGGCATTACATCCCGGATGCTGTGGTGTCGAGCTACTCGAACACAGGCGAGAATCCGTGGATCGAAATGCGGCCCATGAGCCTGCCCAACCCGACCGCCCAAGCCGGTGGTGATGGCACGACCAACCAAGGCAGCGAAAACAACCTTGCCAAGTTCAAGAATGCCGACGTGATCGGTCATCCGGCCGCTGCGGTCTTCGCCCGGTACGCCAGCCAGTTCGGTTATACCTGCACCGGCGCTGGCACTGCCTTCATGCCGTATCTGCTGAGCACACTCGATACGGTGGCTTGGCGCTACGACGTGCCCGAGGCAGTCTACCCCGAGGCGCTGATTCCCGGCATGCGCGAGATCGGTGGTCGCCTAACGATGAATCTGTGGGGCACCGTCTATCCGCGCGGCGGACTGCTGCACCAGACCGACGACTACAAGAGTGGTGCCGTCATCGCGCAGCGCGCGGGCGACGTGGTGACGCGCAGCGGCCAGATCCACGTCTACCAGCCGCTGCTTGCCAGCGCGCACGACGGCTACTGGCCGGCTGGCGCACTGATCGAAAGTGACGCCTCGACGGGAAAGTGGCAGGAACTGACGCCGACGCTCTCGACCACCTGCGCCGTGTTCCCCAACAGCAACGTGCATGTGCAAACCACGCAGGGCGACTACGCCTGGGCGCTGTGGCGTCCGTATGCCTGCTGCCAGCGTCGTGGTCAGACGTTCCTGGGCAGCACCGATTTCATGTGAGGGCCTGTCGATGAACATGCGCATGACGAATCTTGCCTGCCGCGCGAGGCTCTACCTCTGGCGGAGCTTGCTCGCAGTCGCCGGATCGGTGCTGGTGACAAGCGTGGTCTGGGCGCAGCAAACCCGCATTGACAGCAACGGCGCCAGCGTCAACGGCAGCGTGATCGGCGACGACGTGCTCTACAGCGTCGGCGGCGGCCGCGCCGTGTCCATGGGCGGTGCGGGAAATATGCA
Source organism: Cupriavidus sp. UBA2010 (assembly GCF_002335265.1). Lineage (NCBI taxonomy): Bacteria > Pseudomonadati > Pseudomonadota > Betaproteobacteria > Burkholderiales > Burkholderiaceae > Cupriavidus > Cupriavidus sp. UBA2010. Next base: position 33,509 of record NZ_DDCI01000005.1, on the reverse strand, counting down.
GAGTCTCGGCGTGGGACTGGGCTGGAACAGCAACCTAATCTGCGGCGACATGAACCTGTCGACCACGCTGCAAAACCAGCTCAACGGCGTCACCAACGGTTTCCAGACGATCATGAGCAGCGTCATCCAGAACGCCACCAGCGCGGTGGCGTCGCTGCCCGCGCTCATCATCCAGCGCGCCGATCCGGGCCTCTACAACCTGCTGACCAACGGTATCCTGCAGGCACGGCTGGATTTCGACCGCAGCAAGATGACCTGCCGCGCCATCGCCAACCGCATGGCAGACATGGCCGGCGGCCAGGCGAGCTGGGACCAGCTCGCCGAAGGCATGGCGCTCAAACAAGCAGTCGGCAGCGCCGATGCCGTCTCCGCAGTCGAACAGGCCGAGACCAGCAAGGGCAACAACGGCGTGCCGTGGGTCGGCGGCAGCAATGCCGGAGGCAGCGGCCAGCGTTCGATCAAGGTCGTCAGTGACGTCACGCGCGCCGGTTACAACCTGCTCAACGGGCGCAGCGCTACCGATACTTCCTCGATCGACACCACGACCTGCGGTAACCGGCTGACCTGCCAGACCTGGTCGTCGCCGCAGGCAGCCTCCGATTGGGCGACGCGCGTGCTCGGCGAGCGCGAACAGCAGACCTGCGAAAGCTGCACGAAAACGCAGACCACGCCGGGCGTGGGGCTGACGCCGCTGATCCAGGAAGAGTACGACACCAAGCTCAAGGCGCTGCAAGACCTGGTTACCGGGGCCGAGCCGACGACGCCGGCCAACCTCGACGCGGCAAGCAGCAACTCGCTGCCGGTCACGCGCGGCGTGATCGAGGCGCTACGCGACGAACCGGATCAGGACATGCTCGGTAAGCGCCTGGCCTCCGAAGTGGCGCTGTCGAGTGTGCTGGAGAAGGCTCTACTGTTGCAGCGCACGCTGCTTACCGGCGCGAAGGAACCGAACGTGGCTGCCAACGATCTGGCGGTGAAGGCAGTAGATTCGGAGAACACCACGTTGGAACAGGAGATCAACAACCTGAAGACGGAGCTGGAGCTGCGGAGGGAACTGGCGGCCAATTCGGCCATGACCCTGATCGGTCGCCACAACACGCGCTCCGACGGTTCGCGCTCGATCTTCCAGGGCGATACGACGCCCGACCGCCTGAACCAGATTCAGAAGCCCCGGAGCGGCACGCCATGACGCGCACGCACGGATGGCGGTTCGGCTGGCTGTTCAACCGCCGGAGCGGATTGGCGGTGCTCTGGAGCGCGCTGGTCATCAGTGCGGCCGTGCTGGTCAATCTGGCCGGCATCCGCATCGTCGGCGGCGTCGACGGCTGGGAGCACTGGCTGGGCACGCATGCCGTCGTCTTTCTGGCCTGGCGACTGTGCCTGTACGCGGGCACAGCCTGGGGCTGGTGGTGGATGCGTCGACGGGTTCAACAGCGCGAAGCCACCAGCGAGACGCGCCAGCGCTTCCTGCGCATTGAGGTCGCCGCCGTGGCGGCCATCGTGCTCATGGAAGGCAGCGCCTGGCTGCAACACGGCTAGGAGGAGGCAGACATGACGCTCTATACGACCGACTACCTGGAGTACTACCTGACTCTGGTGGGCTGGATCGTCAACAATGGCATCTGGAACATCCTCGTTGCCAGCGGCGTGTTCGCACTGCCGTTCCTCGCCATCGTGATCCAGGAATGGCTGCGTGCGCGGGCCGAGGGCGCTGACGAAGGCAACAAGGGAGTCCTGTCCTCGATGCGTATCGAGAACCGGGTGTTCGTGGCGATCGTGGTCATCATGTTCGCCGGCATTCCGTTTATTCCGGTGAGCCTGTCCACGATCCAGTTCGACACCAGCCGGTCGCAGCAATGCCAGGTCAACGTCCCGCAGCCGGCAGACACGGGCTGGGGCACGTCGTATACCGCGCTCAATAACCAGAGCGCGCTGGTTCCTGTCTGGTGGTTCTTCATGCACGCAATCTCGAAAGCCGTCACGGGGGCCGCGGTAGCGGCGATTCCGTGTGGCACGGACCTACGGCAGATCCGCATGGACGTGGACGCTACCCGCATCAATGACCCGGTGCTGGCTCAAGAGGTCGCCGACTTCACGCACGACTGCTATGGACCGTCGCGGGCCAAGCTGTTCATGAACCGGCCAACGCTGTCGGACACGCAGATGAACGACGTGACCTGGATCGGCTCGAACTATTTTCTCAACACGGGTGGCTTCTACGATACCTACCATTCGAGCACGGCACGCGCGGCCTGGCCCTACGACACTACCCGCGACGCCGGACTGGCTCAGGTGGATAGCGGCGGCGGGTATCCGACGTGCCGGCAGTGGTGGTCAGAAGGCGATCAGGGGTTGCACAGCCGTTTGCTGGCTCAGGTCGATCCGGACTTGCTGACCCGCATCGGGAAGTGGGCCGGCTTCCTGTCGCAGGCCGAGGTCGATGACTCGGTGATCCGCGCCATCGTCTCGCCCCAACAGCAGAAGATGAATCAGGGACAGGTCTATACGGACTACGGTGGCCAGATCGACATGACACTGCCGAACGTAACGACGCGTGGTGCAGGCGATGTGGGATTGGCGGTCGGCTCGCTGGGTTTCTTCCCGGCCATGGACGTGGTGCGCGAGGCGCTGCCGATGGTGCTGTCGTTCCTGAAGATGGCACTCGTCATCTGCATCCCGCTGGTTCTGGTAATCGGCACTTACGAGTTGAAGGCGATGGTGACGGTGAGCTGCGTCGAATTCGCGCTGTTTTTCGTGGACTTCTGGTTCCAGCTCGCACGCTGGATTGACAGCACGATTCTCGATGCGCTTTACGGTTGGGGGTTCGGTGCCGGGCGCCCGCATACGAACTTTGACCCCCTGATCGGTCTGAACAATACCTTCGGGGACATGCTGCTGAACTTCGTCATGGCGACAATGTTCATCGTGCTGCCGGGGTTCTGGGTGACTGCGCTAGGCTGGGTTGGAGTGCGTGCAGGAAACTTTGTACAGGGATTGTCCACCGGCACGTCAGATGCCAAGGGTGCAGGCGGCCGCAGTTCAAGCACGCTGATGGGCGCTGCATCGAAGAAGTGATCTTCGTTCAATCATGGTCGGACGCGTGCGGGTCAATCCGCCAGTCGCTCTTGTCGTAGAGTCCGAAGCCATTGGGACCTTCTCTCCACTCAGTCTGTGGCTCTTCCTGATTTGGATCAGAGCGCTTCGCAGCCCAAGCAGCCACAACGGCAAATACCATCAGCAGCGCGAACCAGAAAGCAACATAGAACAGGATGGCCAGAACACCTAGTTTGAAGACCCACAGCAAAGCAGCGGCACCGCCAGCAGGCATACCCCGAGTCACCAACCAGGCCGTGGCTTGACGCTCGCGGCGCGCATAGGCACGCAACATCCCACCCAGCCAGTGGCCAAAGCGTTCTGCATTGCTGCGATAGGTTTTCGTGCTCATGGTCGTCACCTGCTACATACTTGCGTGCTATTCCAGCTTGCTCCAATTCTGCTTGCTTGCCTGTACCAATGCGTTCCATTCGTCTGGCGGATTTCCGCGTCCAAGCATCCTCTCGAACACGGCATATGGGTCGGACTTGCTACCGGACGACCGCAGGGTCTGCTCGTCGTTAACCCAGGCATACACGATGATCTTCGCCTTCGAGTCGTACCGGAAGAACAACCTGTACCGCCTTCCAAGTTTGGCCCGTCGCCAGTGGCGATACGCCGGTCCCATAGTGTTGCCTTGACGATATTCGTCGCGAGAGGGGTCGCTCGGCACCACGTCTTGTATCAACTGAACCAAGGCCCGGAAGAACTTGACGTTGGCATTAGACTCGAAGCCGCCCAGGTCGTTCTCTTGCGCGCGCAGCACGGCCGCACGCAGCTTCATCAACTGCTCGATCAGGTTGTCGTGGAACAACAGTGTCCAACCATGCTGTTGCATCAGATTTCCACGTCCTCATCGAAATCATTGTCCAGAACCACCTTGTGGCCGGCATGCTCCAACATCGTGCGAGCCAGATCCTCCGGCAATCCACGAACGTTCCGGCCTGCTTCGATGTCGCGGGCCAGCAGATTCAGGAATGCAGCAATGGCGGGGTCTTCATGCTCGGCGTCAGCACGGGTGACGACGACTTCGCCGTCGCGCAGATCGAACGCAACCTTGCCGCCGGTGTCCACGCCCAAGGCTTGCCGGATGGATTTGGGCAGCGTGATCTGACCTTTGGAGGTCAGCGTGGCAACTTCGTGAATGGCAGGCATGGCGGCTCTCCTGAAAGCTGTGCCTGCATGGTAAGAAATTTTCCTTACCATGTCAATATACGGTCCCACGCCGTCCTCCTGAATCCGAAAATCCACCCATCGTAGGGCTGTCACAGCTCGCCTTCCGCCCGCAAACCGGCATTGGCGCCCCCACATTGACGGTGGAACTATCTTCCCGGCCGCCCTATACCCCAAAAGGTTGAAGGCCAAAGGGCTGGCAAGGGACAAGGGAACGGGTGGCAAGGGGAAAGGCCCTACCCGAAAAGGCCAAAAGGCTCCCCCTCCAGTTCGCCACCGGGATTCGCCATGCTCTCGCTGTTCCAGCGTAAAAAGGTTCCGCCGATCGCCAGCGCGCCACCGGCACCGCCCATCGAGCCGTCCAAAGGGCTGACACGGCCGGAGCCGGTCTCGTCACTGCTAGCGACACCGCGGCGCCAACGGCTGCTGGAACACATCTGGCAACGTACCTCGGTCTCGCGCAGCCAGTTCATCACGTTGTACCGCGCGCCGCTGGAACGCTACGCCGAGCTAGTCCAGCAGTTTCCCGCCTCGGAGAGCCACCACCACGCCTATCCCGGGGGCATGCTGGATCACGGCTTGGAGATCGTGGCCTACGCGCTGAAACTGCGGCAGTCCCATCTGCTACCTGCCGGCGCCACGCCGGAAGCTCAAGCTGTCCAAGCCGAGGCGTGGACGGCCGGCGCTGCCTATGCAGCGCTGCTGCACGACGTCGGCAAGGTAGCCGTCGATCTGCACGTCGAGTATGGCGACGGCACAGTCTGGCACCCCTGGCACGGCCCACTCCGTCGCCCCTATCGTTTCCGCTACCGGCCTGAGCGAGAGTACCGTCTACACAGCGCCGCCACCGGCTTGCTGTACGTCCACCTGCTCGATCCGACGATCTTCGACTGGCTCAGTGGTTATCCCGACCTGTGGGCGGCGCTGCTGTACGTGTTAGCCGGGCAGTACGAACATGCTGGTGTCCTTGGTGAGTTGGTCATCCAGGCTGACCAGGCATCGGTCGCCCAAGCCCTCGGCGGCGATCCGGCGAAGGCCATGGCCGCACCGAAACACGCGCTACAACGTAAGCTGCTCGAAGGACTGCGCTACTTGCTGAAAGAGGAGTTGAAGCTGAATCAGCCCCAGGCTTCGGACGGCTGGCTGACCCAGGATGCTCTGTGGCTGGTCAGCAAGACCGTCTCTGACAAACTGCGTGCATATCTGCTGTCGCAGGGTATCGAGGGCATCCCTTCCAGCAACACGGCCGTATTTAATGTGCTACAGGACCACGGCGTGCTCCAGCCCACGGCCGACGGTAAAGCAATCTGGCGCGGAACAATTAGCAGCGACGCCGGCTGGTCGCATACCTTTACACTTTTGCGTTTGGCACCAACTCTTATCTGGGAGGGAAGCGAACGACCGGCGCCGTTTGCGGGAACAGTCACCACCACCGGGCCTGCAGTTACAGTTCCGACTGAGAAGGAGGCGGCTTCGCGGTCGGCATATACCATCGAATCAGTTCCCACGTGTACGCAGCCGACCGCAGCTGTGCAAGGCGAAGACCTTGATTCTCTTCTGGAACTACTCGATACGAACAGTGACGTAGTAGACCAACCTCAAGCCGTTGCACGGGAAGCGCCGCAGGACATCGAATCTGAAACCGCCTCGACTGACTCGCCGATCGCCCCCACTTCCGAGACACATGTCAAACTTCTGGGAGTTCCGTCCGGTGAGCATTTCGTCGAGTGGCTAAGGCATGGCATCCATTCCCGTCGGCTCATCATTAACGAAGCCAAAGCACTTGTGCATACGGTCTCTAACTCAGCATACCTGGTAAGCCCGGGGATATTCCAGCGCTATGCACAGGAATATCCTTGGGTCGCAGTCCTGGCGAGACAAGCGAAACAGCAAGACTGGCAGTGGGTACAGAAATCGTTTGAGAGGCTGCAACTTCACCGCAAGCGTCCTGACGGATTGAACATATGGATATGCCAAGTACAAGGGCCACGAAAGACGCGTCGACTACATGGCTACCTCCTGATTCAAACCGTGACTCTGTTTGCTGAGTTTCCACCGAACAATCCATATCTGACGATTGTTGGGGATGAAGGAGCGCGTGACCATGGATCGACGGATTAACCTCTAACTAGTGCGCTGCGGTCGAAACACGACACGCGTATCCCGTGCAGGGATACCTTGCCACCGGAGCGTGTTTGTTTCGACACGATTGTGAGCAACGGAAGAGCACTCAGTTTCTGACGCGCAGAGATGTGGTTGCAGGAGGGACGATATGAAAGCCCGATGGCCACCACTACGGCGACGTTGCAACCTCATCCGCTTGAACGCACCCGGCGAAACGCACCCACTTCCGCTGGAAACTTCCCCGGAAGACGGACAATGAAGCTGCAGCGCCGCACCCTATCACGCGTCGCCCCGTCCATACACGGGATATTTGCGGCGAGGGATCCCGGCACTCTTGGAAGGAAGTGCCAGAATTCCTGCCCCTGGCGGTACGATCCTGTGAGCCGAATTGGGTCAGGCAGTCGCCGCAAGGCGCGGAAACAGCTTCTCGGCATTACCGCGATTGATCGCGTACCGCAGCTTTTCATCCAGCGGCCACGCGTCCAGCGCGGCATTAAACTGATGGCTGGATGGCGCAAACGGAAAATCACTGCCGAACGTGATGTGCGTGGGATCGGCGAACGCTAGCAACGACGGTAATGCCGTCGGAGTCGAGGACAGCGCGGTGTCGAAGTAAAAACGTTTCATGTCGGTCATGATCCCCTCGGGCGTCACTCCGGGGTTGAATTGCGCAGCACCCGTAAACCGGTAGGCTGCGTAAGGCAGAAATCCGCCTCCATGCGACAGAATCACCTTGATCCGCGTGTGCCGACTCATGACCCCGTTGGCGACCATGTGGACTGCAGTGCGCGTGGTATCGAAGGGATAGTCGAGCAAGGGGCTCGGCAGTCCTTTGAGCATCTGGATCGGCGGTTCCGTCGGGTGAATGAAGACAACAGCCGAGCGTGCATCGAGTTCGGCCCACAAAGGTTCGAAATCCGGATCTCCCAGATATTTCCCCGCAGCATTGGATAGCAGCACCACACCGTCGGCGTGTAGTTCGTCGAGCGCATACACGGCCTCGGTAACCGCACCCTCGACATCGGGCAGCGGTATGCAGGCGAACTGGCCGAAGCGATCGGGCCGCCGCTTGACCAGCTCTGCGTGATACTCGTTCACCTGACGCGCCAGGGTACGCCCCTCCTCGTCGCCAGCCAGGTGGACACCCGGTGCGCTCAGGGAAAGAATACCGATAGCGATCGACTCCCTGTCCATCATATCAATGGCCGCCTGAGGGTCCCACGGCGGCGTAGGCCAACCTCCCGCGGTCAAGCCGCGCTCATCCAGCAATTTGCGATAAGCGGGTGGAATCAGATGCTGATGGGTGTCAATTCGGGCGGGTGACGTCATGGCGAAGTTCCTTGAAGGGTGAAGCCGTCCTGAGCCTCTTATCAGGAAGACGGCGAAGACTCAGGCGCATGGAGAAAGGCCTCGATAAGACTGGCTGTCAGCAGTTCCTGGACGCTTTCTGGCGCAATATCCAGACAGAGCTGATGCAACAGCACAGGTGCAGCGCGTGGCTGGTTTACAGCGTTATTAAGCAACGCAAAGAACGCTGCGGGATGACGCACACGTATGACCCCAGCGTCGATGCCGGCCTGGATAAGCGGCAGGCTGGCCTCGTAGGATGGCCGGACCAGCCGCTCGGTAAGGAGTGCCGCCCTTTCGGCGCTTTCGGACGCATGCTGCGCAACGAACTGGCGAACTTCCGGATGTGCAAAGCTGAAGCCGACATAACGGCCAATCAGGATGCTCAACCGCACTCTCACCGGAGCCGTTGCATCCGATACGATCTGCCTGACTTCCGAGATCATTGGTGCGGCCTGCGCCACGATAGCGCCCACACACGCCTCCCAAAGACCAGCCTTGCTGCCGAAATGGATACGAACGAGGCCTGGATCGACATCGGCGACGCGGGCGATGGTGCGCAAATCCGCAGCCTCGTATCCACGTTCCGCAAAAACACATGTCGCAGCGTCCACGAGAGCCTGCCGCCCGTCGGGCATATCCCGACGACGGCGCCCACGCTGTCGCGATCGCGCTCCTGTTTCAGTCTGGCTGTCACCCAATTCGACGCTGCCTCCGCATTATATCTACATTCGAAGATATTTCATTGATCACACTACGTCAACCCCTGCGAGAAAAGCCTGGCGGCGCGGCCGGAGTCGCCATCGTCCGAAAGGGGCGTCAGACGGTGCTTGATTGACTTGGCCTGCGGCTCCGATATAATTACCACTTGGTAATTATATCGGAGCTTGTTTGATGATTCGACGCTCGAAAGCGGACGTGGACGGTGATCCGGCGCGTACCGCCCGTCACGGCCGCAAAGGAAGATGGGCATTACTGTTCGGACGGCCTCACGGAACGACTCGGGCGCGAACCGTGAAGCGCATCATTCTGGTGTCTGCCGTACTTCTGGCTGCTGTAATGGCAGCGTCGTATCCGGCTTTGTCCGGGCACGACGTGCAGAGTACTGACGATGCCTACGTGCGGGCCGATGTGACACCGGTAGCCGCGCGCGTCGAGGGGTATCTCGCCGACGTGCCGGTCCATGACAACCAGCGCGTGCATGCCGGCGACGTACTGGCGCTGGTACAGGATGTGGACTACCGGGAACGGGTGGTCGAAGCACAGGCGAGCGCTGAACGCGCCGACGCCGCCCTGGCCGAGGCCATCAGCCAGAACCGGTATCAGCAAAGTCAGGTGGCGGCGGCCGCGGCAGCCATGCAGGCGACACAGGCGGACCTGGACCGCGCGGCTGCTGACCGCACCCGCTATCACGCCATGCTCCCGAGCGGTTCAGCATCACGTCAGCAGGTCGACGTCATCGACGCGGAGGTCCGACGCCTGAGCGCCAACCTTGCACAACGCCACGCCGAGTGGATGGCTGCCCAGCAGCAGGTGCAGACGGGCAACGCGAGCATCGACGAGGCGAGAGCCACTGTCCAGGCAACGCGGTCGATATTGAATTCAAGAAAGATCGATCTTGGCTGGACGCGCATCACGGCGCCAGTCGATGGCGTCGTCGGCGAACGTCACGTCCGCCCCGGCGTATACGTCCGCGCCGGCACCTTGATCGTTGACGTGGTGCCTTTGCCGCACGTGTGGGTGGTCGCCAATTTCAGGGAGGGCCAGCTGACACACATCCATCCCGGACAGCACGTCTCCATCCGGGTCGACAGCCTGCCGGGTCTCGTATTCAAGGGGACAGTGGACAGTCTCCAGCCGGCCAGTGGCGCCCAGTTCGCCCTGCTGCCACCAGACAACGCGACGGGCAACTTCACCAAGGTCGTGCAGCGCTTTCCGGTGAAGATTATGCTCGACCCCGACCAGAACTCGCAGGCTTCCCTGTTGCCGGGCATGTCGGTCATCGCGTCAGTTGAAACGCCAGGCGGGTCGCGGCCTAGCGGCCTCGTGAGCGGGCTGTCCGGTTGGCTACGGGGGAGGCTGTGAGCGAACGCATGTCTGCCGCCGCAGGCTCGGGTACGGACGGGCCGCCCCCCGAAAGGCCTGTCGCAGGATGGTCGCGACCGTCCCGCCGCCTGCCGCCATGGGACCACCACCGGCTTGCCGCCTGCGTGGCCGCAATCGCTGCGGCCTGGATGACCATGCTCGGTGCCCGCTACGCGGTGCTCGGATTTGCTGACGTGCGTGGCGGCCTGGGCCTCGGCGTCGACGACGGCTCGTGGCTCTCAACGGCCTATGCGGCCGGCGATGTCGGCGGCGTGGTAACCGGATGCTGGCTGGCCACCGCGTTATCCCTACGGCGGGTACTGCTGGGAGCGACATGCCTCTTCACGGCAGCTTCGGGGCTACTCGCGCTCAGTCCTCCATATGCCGTCGTTCTCGTCACGCGCGCCGCCCAGGGACTAGCCGGTGGCGCGCTGTTGCCGATGGCCATCGTCGCGTTGCTGCGCACCCTGCCGCCTCGACATCGTGCGCTCGCGCTGGCCCTCTACACCTCGGCCTCGACACTCGCCCCGCAGGTGGCGGCCGGAATCACGGGCTGGCTGCTGGACAACTGGGGATGGCAGTCTCTGTTTCTCGCCAACCTGCTTCCTGGCATGCTCGCGTGGATTGCGGGCGCTTACGGCCTGCCACGTGAAACCGTGCGCCTGCGGCCCCTGCTTCATACCGACCGCTTCGGACTGCTGCTTTTCGTCGGGGGGCTGGGCATGCTCGCCTGCGGGTTCGATCAGGGCAACCGGCTTGACTGGCTGCATTCGACACCCATTCGTGTGCTGCTCGTTGCCGGTACAGTCGCCGTATGCGGCTTTGCCTCTCACGCGGCAAGCCTGCGGCGGGACCGGCTACTCAACGTCAAACTTCTGTCAAGGCGAAACATCATGCTGGGCGCCTGGGGCGTCGTGCCCTTCGGGCTCGCCGCAACAGGCTGCGGTTATGTGATCCCCCAATATCTCATGCAGGCCCATGACTATCGTCCGGTCGAGCTGGGGCCGGTGCTGTGGGACGCCGCGTGGCCGCAGGTGATCAGTTATGCCGGCGCAATACTGTGTCTGGACAGAAAATGGCTGGGTGGCCCCCGCCGGTTGCTGGCGTTGGGGTTCGTGCTGGTCGCGGCCGGCGTCCTCCATGACAGCCTGAACATCGATAGCGTTTGGATCGCTGGTGATCTGCGCATCGGACAGATCCTTCAGGGACTGGGTCTCCCCCTGATCCTGTTGCCACTGCTGTACCTGTTTGTCGGTGATCTGCTGCCACGCGAAGGACTACATGCGGCCCTGGTGTTCAACGTGATGCGCAGTCTCGGCGGCACGATTGGACTCGCGTGGATCAGCACCCTCGACCGGGTGCGCGAGCAGGCCAGGTCCAACGTCATCATGGACCACGTGAGCACGTCCGCCGCAGCCGTGTCCGCCCGCCTGGATGCCCTCATGACAGCGGTCAGCGCACGAGCAACCGGCAGCGATCAGGCAACGGCGCAGGCTCTACAGCTGCTGGCTGGCAACGTGCGGCTCCAGGCACAGATCCTTGCACATGCCGACACACTGGCTGCGCTTGCCGTGGCAATGCTGTCCGGCGCAGTGCTGGCAGTGTGCATGAGGTTTTACGGGTCCGGGCACCCGGGCACAAATGCCCATCGCGGAGGAAATCCGGCGCCTGGGCTTACGCACGCCGGAGAGCATCCGTCGACAATAGTTTCCAATACCCAGCAAAGGAGTTCCGCTCATGATCAATCTGAATGACGCCCGTCAGGTTCTCGCAGCGGCGCAGGCCGAAGCCGAGCGGATCGACCTCGCGGTGAACATCGCGGTGGTCGACGCGGGAGGCCATCTTGTCGCGCACATCCGTATGGATGGTGCACGCATTGGCGCAATCCAGATAGCAATCGACAAGGCATTTACGGCTCGAGCCTTCGACATGAGCACCGCCGAACTGGCCGGGTACAGCCAGCCCGGCGGGCCGTTCTTCGGCATTCACAGTTCCCATGGTGGCCGTGTCGCGGTCTACGCCGGGGGCATGCCACTGCTTCGCGATGGCATGATCGTCGGGGCCATCGGCGTGAGCGGTGGCTCCGGCGAACAGGACGAAACTATCGCCCGCGCTGGCGTAGCGGCTTTGCACTAGCGCGATCGCGCGCCACGGCCTGCATGGCGGCCGGTGCGCCATGCAGGAAACGGGCAATGGCGGTCTCGATCACCCTGTCCAGATCGTCCGGAACCGGCATGTCATAAACCCACCGGCGCACAGCGAGATAGAACAGCTCGCCGTGCAGGCCCCACGCCACCTCGAGCTCATCCGCCGACAAAGCCTTGCGCGTCGGTGTGTCGCCGGACAGGCTGCGCAATTCAATGGCAAGCGGCTCGATCAGCCGCGTCTGGATCAGGGCAAGATAGCGCTGGCTGATGCCAACGCCCTTGAGTCCTGCAAACACGAAGATCCTCACCCAATCGTAGCGAAAGATCGCGTGCAGGTAAGCCTTGTAGAAGTCGATCAGCCGCGCCTCCAGAGACTTACCAGGCTGCCTGAGCATCGCTTCCCACTCCGGCTGCCAGCGGCTCAGATAAACCTCCTGGTACACCCGGTCGATCAGGGCTTCCTTGGTCGGGAAATAGCGGAACAGATTCTGGTGGGTAATGCCTAGGCGCAGGGCCAGTTCGCGCAGTGTCCCTTCGAAACCGACCTCTGCGAAAAAGCGGACCGATTCTTCAATGATCTCTTTCTCTCGGTCCTCCGGCAACATGCGCCGGCGCCTGGGACGCGCTGGCGTCCCGGATACGTCGCGCGTCGCCACGGGAACGCGCTTGCTTGCGGATTGAATCGATTTAACCATTCCCCCAGCATAGCGACAGATCACCAGCCGGTAAACAAGAGAAACGTACCCAGCACAATGTAAAAATCCATAGATTGCCATCCGGTAAATAAGCCTTGACGGCCATGCGCGTCGAGCAGCATAATTACCAACCGGTAAATAATGGGACCATCCAGCGACCATTTGCCACCAGTCAGTCACCCGTCCTCATCCCTCACCCGAACTTTTGTCCATCTGAAGGAATACATCATGAGCAACATCACTGGAACACCATCGAACGATGACCAGCGCTTCCTGGCCGGCCAGGCTGCCTTTGAGCAGATCACGGGGCTGCCTTCGGGCGCATTCCTGGACGGGCTGAAAGACCTAGCTCCAGCGATTGGCCGGTTTGTCATGGAGTGGGAGTTTGCGGATGTCTATGGCCAGAGTTCGCTCGACCTGCGTACCCGGGAGATCATCATGGTGGCGGTATGTGCCGCACTGGGCGCGACAGCCGCACCCATCCTGAAGCTGCGGATCGCCTCGGCGTTGCGCGCTGGCGTCTCGCGCCAGGAAGTGATCGATACGATCATCCAGATCGGCATCCCTGCCGGTGTGCCCGCAGCCCTGGCCGCGATCCAGCTTGCGGGCGAAGCGTTTGCGGCGACCGGCGCGTAAGACGCCGGTTTCCCGAATTCATGGCATAAGGCAGGCTAACGTGATTCGTTGTGCAAGATGCAGTGCTCGGGCGGTGATGTTGCTGATGGTACCACTCAGCACCATGCTGACTTCCTGTACGGTGGGCCCCGATTTTCATCGGCCTGCCAACGCCATGCCAGCGCAGTGGAAGCCGGTGGCTGACACTGCAGGCACGCCGAGCCAGCCCGTTCCAGCCACGATTGATCCAGACTGGTGGAAGGTATTTGGCGACGCGGAGCTCACGTCGCTGGTTGACCGGGTGACGACTGCCAATCTGGATGTCCGGGTGGCAAGCAGCCGGCTCAGGCAAAGTCGCGCCGAGCGCCAGGCCATCACAGCAGACGCAGAACCCCATGTGGAAGCGGATGCGGCCTACCGGCACGCGCGAGCCAGTTCCACAGGACTGGTCGATCCTTCGGGCGAGCACGGTGAACACGATTACAACGTATGGCAAGCGGGTTTCGATGCCTCGTGGGAGCTGGACCTGTGGGGACGAGTACGGCGTGAAGTTGAATCGGCTGACGCGACCATCGAAGCATCAGCCGATGCGCGTCGTGGCGTCCTGCTTTCCGTGTGCGCAGAGACCGCCCGGAACTATATTCAGTTGCGGGCGGTACAGGCCAGGCAGGCCCTGCTCGACCAGGCCAGTGAAGTAGCGCGTCATCGCCTCGATCTGGCTCGCGTCCGCTTCACGCATGGTGCGGCAACGCAGGTCGAAGTGGCCGATGCGGCGCTGAATGCCGCCCAGATCGAAGCGCGGCTGCCGCCCCTGCAGCAACAGCAGGCCCATCTCGTCAATGCGCTGAGCTTTCTGCTAGGGGCACCGCCACGCGCGCTCGAAAAGGAACTGGATGCACCTGCCCCGCTTCCACCCGTTCCTCCGCAGGTGCCCGTCGGCCTGCCCTCCCAACTGGTTGAGCAACGCCCGGACATCCGGCAGGCAGAAGCTACCCTTCACGCTGCAACAGCCAATGTCGGCGTGGCTGTCGGCGACTTCTATCCCCGTATCACCCTGTCGGGTGACATGGGCTCGCAGGCACTTCAGCTTTCGGACCTGGGAACCTGGGGCAGCCGAACCTTCGCGATTGGACCAGCCATCAGCCTGCCGATCTTCGAAGGCGGACGGCTGCACAGCGTGCTAACGTTGCGGCAGGCCCAGCAGCAGCAGGCCGCCATTCAATACCAGCAGACTGTGCTGCGGGCATGGCATGAGGTCGACGACGGATTGACGGATTATGCTGCCACGCAACGTCGGCTCAACCAGCTGGATCAAACCGTGACCCAGAGCCAGCAGTCCTTCGACGACGCGCAACGCAGATACTCTGTTGGCCTCGTTGACCTGCAGCAGGTACTGGCCGCAAGACAAGCTTTGTTGACAAACCGTGACGCGGCCATATCAGGCGCGGAGGACGTTTCCCTCGCGCTTGTCGCCCTTTACAAGTCACTCGGCGGTGGTTGGCAAGCCGGGACTTGACCGAAAATTTAAATGGCAGCACGTAGCTGCCATCTCAACACCCCGAGTGCGGCTGCTGGTTGCGCATGCCAGAAGATAATTCCTATGCGGAGCAAGTGCGCCACTTTTCGGTTTTCGGCGGTGATTCGAAAAGATGAGGCACCAATAATTTATGCAGCTGATACGACCAAAACCCTTCGAATTACGCTCGCCATACAGAAGTCCCGCACTAAGCGGGCGATCGACTTTTGAAAAATTCTTGCTGGTCTAGAATCCCCTAGATATCAGTGTCAAACCAAACCTTATAGAGCGACTTCTTTGCTTGCATTGCGACACTCAAGGGGTCCTCCTTCTTAAGAGCATCACTGAACACCTCGACCCCAACAGGGCCCTGATAGCCGGCTCTCTTTAGCTTGGACAAAAAGGGCTGCATTGAGAATTTACCCTGTCCTGGGAATACTCGATAGTGCCGCGCGCTCTCAATTAGGCGTGGCATATCGCTAGGCGACACTTCGAACTCAAGATCTGATAGCTGCACCTGATAAATCTTCGCAACGTCTATGCCATCCATATCTGCAACGGTTCATCCACGAGAGCAGATGTGAAACATGTCGACAACGATTCCGAGATTCTCAGCGCCAATCCGTTGAATTCGTTCCCATGCTGCGGGCAAGGTATGATCCAGAACACTCCAAGCCATTGGCTCGTAACATACGCGAATACCGTAGCGTGAAGCCTCGTCGCACAGCCAGCGAAGATCACTATCAACCGTAGATGGATCGCAGTCATCTAACGTCGTTGCAGGGGACTGGATTGCATCTGTTCCAAGAGCAACAGCGCGCTCCAGCATTGCGAGAGCTGCAGACCGTTTTTCCTCACGCAAAGACTTGGGTGCACCGGCAAAGTCTCTTAAAACCATGCAGTCCGTAAATCCAATCTCCAGATTATTTGCTAATGTGCGAACGGCCGTCGCGCCGCCAAAGTAGGAATCCACGTCTTCGTTCCAAATTTCGACGGCGTCAAAGCCAGCATTCTTTGCTGCACGCAGTTTTTCCTCCGTATTTCCTCCCAAAACGATCAGATTCAGAAACATTTCGTTTTGCAAGTGCGAGCCTGCCACTGCCATATTCAGCTCCAAAATAAGTCTATCGAATTTCGCACATGCACAAGGACCGTGCCCTCGCCAACTAGCCGAGCATCATTGGCAACGCGTTACAGCATCCCTTCAATGCGGATTCTTTCGTTTGCGACGTACGACAACCAAAGCCGTTAGGACGACAACAATCAATATTGAAACAGCTACCCGCTATTTTACGGTAGAGACTATGTCCGCAGATTCAAGGGGCTGTTCCAGTGGCTTAAACATAGTCGTAAGACTACCTCATAATTTAAGCGTTACCAGTGTCCGTTTTTTGCGGGGGCCGGCCCACTGCAGACGACGCTGCGCTATAGCAGTGGTACGCACTAAGCCAGTATGCAGTGGGTACTCCGTGCGGAAGAAGCGCAAGAAGGTGACAACCAAGGGCAGGCTGCGCTACCAGATCGCGGAGGGGCCATCTCAAAGCGGAAAAGATCAGGAACACGTGCGAGCTGAAGGGGTCACCGGTACAGGAGGCACGCAAAGGCCAGTCTGCGGGCGAAGTTGGTGCGACCTGATCTCACCCCAGATACGCACTTACCGAACAGAAACTCAACCGGCCGCGCGAACCGGCGACCATAAGGCGATGGCCGACGAGGGGAGTGATCTACCTTGAAAGGCTGTACTGGCCGCCGCGACGGATTGCGGCCCGATAGGCGGGGCGTCCGTGGAGTCGATTGATCCATCCGTCGAGATTGGGTCGATCGTGCCGTAACCCATACACACCGGCAAGCTCTCCGACAAAGCTCATCTGGACATCAGCAGCACTGAATTGCTCCCCCAGAAGGTAACGCCGGCCTTCGAGGGAAGACTCAACGTAGCCCAAGTGATTGGTCAGCTCACTTGTTATTCGCGGGTGCAATGGTGCGCCTGCATCACCGATGCGATCGACATAGAGCTTCAGCAACAGCGGAAGCATCGCGGAACCCTCAGCATAGTGCAGCCACTGCACGTATCTTTCATAATCAGGACTGTCCGGATCCGGCTGGAGGAAACTGCCGTATTTCCGAACCAGATAGTCGATGATGGCTCCAGACTCGTGAATGACGGTGTCCCCATCCACGATCACAGGCGACTTTCCTAGCGGATGGATGGCGGCCAGTTCTGGAGGCGCAAACCGAGTTGACGAATCACGCGTGTAGAACTGGATTTCGTATTCTCGACCGAGCTCTTCCAGAAGCCAGAGAACACGTTGCGATCGGGACTCGTTGAGATGATGGACAACGATCATTGATAGACTCCAACCCCGCAGACGGGGACCATTAAAGTGGGATAGCGATCCACACGATGCCTGTCGAACTGGCTATTCCAAACCAGCTTTGAGCGCATACGAACTGGTCGAAGCGACCCTCATGTGTGGCGGCGCCTGATGCGGGCTACTGTAGCATAAATTACCGTCTGGTAACTTATGTCGGTAACCGGGACATCGCAAGTCATAGGCACTCGCCATTGCTGGACAAACTCAGGGCCTGCGCGGAGAAACGTGGCCGACTCGCCCAATCAGGATGACAGACAGCGGCATGCACCATAGCTTGCCAACGATGGCATCGTCGCTTATAATTTCGTCATTATGCGAAATCTCGAATGCCCATGATCGAACTGGTAGAGCAGTTCAAGGCGCTTTCCAGCGAAGTGCGGCTCCAGATTCTGGAGTGGCTCAAGCAGCCTGAATATAACTTTCCGCCAACCCATGCCCCGAATGGCTGGGCCGAAGGTGTGTGTGTCACGCATATTCAGCAAAAGGTCGAGATGTCGCCCTCAACAGTCTCCACGCATCTGTCGATTCTCCAGCGTGCCGGTCTGGTCGAAACGAGTCGCGTGGGTCAGTGGACGTATTACCGCCGTAACGAAAAGGCCATCGCTCAGTTGGCCCGACGCATTGGAAAAGATCTGTAATGATTGGTTGCCCCCTTTATTTAGCCCATAATTTCGTTAATTTCCGAAATTAAGAATTGTAGCTGCATGATTTCCCGGCAAAAGCAGCCCGCCACTCACCCCATGTACCAATCGAGGACATACACATGACTCAAGACCTGCTTTTCAGTCCTACGCGGCTTGGCCGCATCGAGATCGCCAACCGCATCGTCATGGCACCACTGACACGCAGCCGCGCAGACGACGCCACAGACGTCCCATCTCCCTTCGCCGCCGACTACTATTCCCAACGCGCGAGCGCAGGTCTCGTGATCACAGAGGCAACCCAGGTCAGCCTCATGGCCAAAGGCTATGTTGCGACACCCGGGATCTACAATGACGATCAGGTACGCGCCTGGGCGAAGGTGACAGATGCTGTGCATGCCGCCGGGGGCAAAATTGTCCTCCAGTTGTGGCATGTCGGCCGCAGCAGCCACCCTGACCTCCTGCCGGGACATGCCTCGCCTGTCGCGCCGTCCGCCATTCAGGCGGATTCCATTGCGTTTACGCCTGAAGGTCCAAAGCCTTGCGCAGTGCCGACAGCGCTTGACCACGCGGGCATCCGCGAAACAGTGGCGGACTTCGCCAGGAGTGCCGCGAACGCGCGTCTTGCTGGTTTCGACGGCATCGAAATTCATGGCGCAAACGGTTACCTGATCGACCAGTTCATCCGTGACCGCACCAACCAGCGCACAGACGAGTACGGTGGTTCGGCAGAGAATCGGGCGCGCTTTGCCGTGGAAGTCGCAACGGCGGTTAGCGAGGCCTGGGACGCTGGCAATGTAGGTATTCGCCTGTCGCCTTTTGGCACCTACGGAGACATGGGGGACAGCAATCCGGAAACGACATTCAGCACCGTAATCGAGCTGCTCAATCCGCTCGGCCTCGCCTACCTTCACATGGTCGAGGAGTTTCCGTTCGCCAACATCCAGATGGATTCGGGTCGTCCCGCGGATCAAAGCCAGCACGCCGTCTTTGACCGGCTCCATGCACTTTGGAAAGGTGCCTACATCTCGAATGGCGGCTTCACAGCCGATAAGGCCCGCAGCTATCTTCAACGCGGTCGTGCCACTGCGGTTTCGTTTGGCCGGCCGTTCATCGGCAATCCTGACCTTGTCGAGCGACTGCGCGGCAACCAGCCATTGGCGGCTGCTGACAGCAGCGTCTATTACGGCGGCGGCGCCAACGGGTACACGGATTTCCCCACTTTTTCCGGCTGATCATTTTCGGAATTCCCGAAATACAGAACCCGGATAAATGGGAACTCGGGTGGCGGTAACTGTAGCGGTAACCAGAAACCATCACGGTTTGCTGGCACAGCCAGCTGCCGCCCGCGTTTGTACGCTGCCGGCGAGAGAAGCAGACACGCATACCAAGCAGATAAGCCGTTGAGCGCGAATCTTCCTCTTGAGAAGCGGCTGCTGCTGTCCGGGAAGCGTCCCTGGCATTGCGCAGCAAGCGCTCTATTAATAGCTTTTAACTGTCATCATCAACTTGCCCGATGATTGTAGACGACCGGTCTAGTTTCAGGGTAAGATACAAACCATGACTAATGCCACGAACGACGTCCGCCAACATATCCTCGATACCGCCCGGATCATTATCGCGGGAAAGGGCTTCAGCGCCGTGGGCCTGAACGAGGTTCTCCAGGCTTCCGGCGTGCCGAAGGGTTCCTTCTACCATTACTTCGGCTCCAAGGAGGCCTTTGGCGAAGCGCTGCTGGAGGATTACTTCGCCGATTACCTGGCTTCGCTCGATAATCTGCTGAGTCGTCCTGATCTTTCCGCAGCACAGCGACTGATCGCCTATTTCGAGTACTGGCTGGAGACCCAGGCAGCCTGTGACCCGAAGGGCAAGTGTCTGGCGGTCAAGCTGGCTGCGGAGGTCAGCGACCTCTCCGAGGCGATGCGTTTAGTTCTTGAACAGGGCACCACGCGAGTGATCGCGCGTTTGGCCAGCGCCATCGAGGATGGCGCCAGCGACGGCTCGCTTCCGGTTGAGCTGGATGCCAGTACAACGGCGAACACGTTGTACCAGTTGTGGCTGGGCGCGAGCCTGCGCGCCAAGCTCACGCGCGACCGTGTACCCATGGAGGCCGCGCTGGCTGCTACGCAGGGCCTGCTAGGCCTGTCTTCTCATCTTCGACGCTGCGCCTGACAGACAGAAAAAAGTCCTCGTAGCTTTTGTTTTTTTGCCCAAACTGCATACGACCGGTCTAATTCAATCAGATGACAAACTTTGCTTCCACGCACGCACATGAGTCCGTTTCGGCCGTCCTTTTCAGGAGTCAGCGATGACCACTGCGATCCTGCAAACCCGCATCGTACTTGCCTCACGCCCCTCGGGTGAGCCGACGCCAGACGACTTCCGGCTGGAACAGGAATCGCTGCCTGAGCCAGGCAAGGGCCAGCTCCTGCTGCGCACGCTGTACCTCTCGCTCGACCCGTATATGCGGGGGCGAATGAGCGATGCTCCGTCCTATGCTCCACCCGTAGCGCTAGGCGAGGTGATGACCGGCGGCGCGGTGAGCCGGGTGGAGGTTTCGCACGACCCGGCATTCAAGGTTGGCGACCTGGTCGTCGGCGACACGGGTTGGCAGAGCCATACGCTTTCCGACGGTCGTGGACTGGTCGTGCTCGATTCCCGGACCACGAATCCTTCGCTGGCGCTGAGCGTGCTCGGCATGCCCGGCTTCACCGCCTACCACGGCCTGCTGAACATCGGCCGGCCGCAGCCGGGCGAGACTGTGGTCGTCGCCTCCGCCATCGGCGCGGTCGGCTCGGTAGTTGGGCAGCTTGCCCGGCTAAAGGGCGCGCGCGCCATCGGCATCGCCGGCGGGCCGGAAAAATGCCGCTACGCGCGCGAAGCGTTCGGCTTCGATGTCTGCCTCGACCACCGCGCGCCCGACTTTGCCGAACAACTGGCTACCGCGACGCCGCAGGGTATCGACGTCTACTACGAGAACGTCGGCGGCACGGTGCTCGACACCGTGCTGCCGCGACTGAACGTCGGCGCCCGCGTGCCGGTGTGCGGGCTGATCGCCCACTACAACGACACCGACCTGCCACCTGGCCCGGACCGCATGCCGATGATGCTGGGGCTGGTTCTGCGCAAGCGCCTGCTGCTGCAGGGTTTCATCATCGGCGACCACTACGCCGACGGTTTCGCGGCGTTTCAGCGCGACATGGGCGCATGGGTCGCCGAGGGCAAGGTCTCGGTCCGCGAAGACTTCGTCGAGGGCCTGGAACATGCGCCCCAGGCGCTGATCGACCTGCTCGCCGGCAGGCACTTCGGCAAGGTCGTGGTACGAGTCGGCACCCCCTGAGTCTTTCACTTCGAACCTCCAAAGGAGAGCCGCTATGGCCAATATTCTCGTCATCCTCACTTCGCACGACCAACTCGGCAACACTGGCAGGAAAACCGGCTTCTGGCTGGAGGAACTGGCTGCCCCCTACTATGCCTTCCTCGATGCCGGCGCGAAGCTGACCCTGGCCTCGCCCAAGGGCGGCCAGCCGCCGCTCGACCCCAAGAGCGACGAACCCGACGCCCAGACCGAGGCGACCCGTCGCTTCCTGGCCGACGCTGACGCGGTCAAGGCCCTGGCCAACACCCGCAAGCTGGCCGAGGTCGCCATCGGCGACTTCGATGCAGTGTTCTATCCCGGCGGCCACGGCCCGCTATGGGACCTGGCTGAAGACCCGGTCTCGATCGGTCTGATCGAAGCGGCGGTCAAGGCGAACAAGCCGGTCGGAACGGTCTGCCACGCACCTGGCGTGCTGCGCCACGTCAAGGATGCCGACGGCAAGCCGCTGGTCGCCGGCAAGCAGGTGACCGGTTTCAGCAACAGCGAGGAGGCTGCGGTTGGCCTGACCGATGTGGTGCCGTTTCTGGTCGAGGACGTGCTCAAGGCCAATGGCGGTCATTACAGCAAGGGCGGCGACTGGCAGTCCCACGTGCTGACCGACGGCCTTCTGGTCACCGGCCAGAACCCTGCCTCGTCCGCCGACGCCGCCAAGGCGCTGCTCGCCCTTCTGTGAGGAGATTGAACATGTCCGCTTACGTGGTTTTCCTGCGCGAACGCACCCTCGACGCCACCGAACTTGACATCTATGCGAGGCAGGCTCCAGCCGCGCGCGAAGGACACGATCTGACGCCGCTGGCGTTCTATGGCGATTTCGAGGTGCTGGAGGGACCGGCGATCGAGGGCGGCGTGATCCTGCGCTTTTCCGACATGCAGGCCGCACGCGCCTGGTATCACAGCCCCGCTTACCAGGCAGCACGGGTGCACCGGTTCAAGGGCGCGGACTACCGCGTGCTGTTGCTTGACGGCATCGGCGCGACACCTGCGGCCTGAGTCCCCTAACACGCACAGGATTCTGGAATGACTTCCCATCAGATCGACCCAGCCTCCGCATGGCAGGCCCGCTATGGCGAGGCCGCCGCCCTGCCGCTGCCCCCTGTTCCCGCCGCGCTGGCCGCGCTGCTGGAGCACCGATCAGTGCGCGCCTACACCGATCAACCGGTCGACGACGAGGCACTTCAACTCGCCATCGCTGCCGCGCAATCAGCCTCCAGTTCGTCCAACCTGCAGCCATGGAGCGTGATCGCCGTGCGCGACCCCGCGCGGCGCGCCCGCCTGGCCGCGTTGGCCGGCGGTCAGCGCCACGTGGCCGAGGCACCGCTGTTTCTGGCCTGGGTCGCCGACTGGTCGCGGCTGCGCCGACTCGGTGCCGCGCAGGGTGCCGCGACCGACGGTATCGATTACCTGGAGAGCTACACCGTCGGAGCGGTCGACACCGCGTTAGCCGCGCAGAACGCGGCGAACGCCTTCGAAGCCCTGGGGCTGGGTATCGTCTACATCGGCGGCATGCGCAACCATCCAGAGCAGGTCGCCGCTGAACTGGGGCTGCCGCAGGACAGTTTCGTGGTGTTCGGCATGTGCGTGGGCCATCCCGATCCGGCCCGCCCGGCCGAAGTCAAGCCGCGCCTGGCACAGCCGGCGGTGCTGCATCACGAACGCTACGACGCTGCCGGCGAGGCCGCCGCGGTGGCGCACTACGACCCGCTGATGCGCCGCTTCCAGCAGGAGCAGCAGCGTGACGACCGGCCCTGGTCGCAAGTGTCGGTGCAACGCATCGGCAGCCCCGGCGCGCTGATGGGCCGCCATCGCCTGCGCGAAGCCCTGAACGCGCTCGGCTTCACCCTGCGCTGAATTCCTCGTCCGCGCTCCGGCTCTGCAGGCCGTGACGCCTTCCTCCATCCACTGTCACAAGGAATCATCGAACATGGCATACGCCACCATCAACCCCTACACCGGCGAGACCCTGAAGACCTTCCCGGACGCCACCGACGCCGAGGTGGAACAGGCCATCGCCGCTGCGCACGAAGCCTTCCTGTCCTGGCGCGAGCGCTCGTTCACCGAGCGCGGTGCCATCCTGCAGCGTGCCGCAGACCTGCTGCGCGCCAAGGCTGGCGACTACGCGAAACTGCTGACCCTGGAGATGGGCAAGATCACCGCCGAGGCACTGGCCGAGGTCGAACTTTCCGCGCGCATCTTCGAGTATTACGTGAAGAACGCCGAGGCCCTGCTGGCACCGGAGAAACTGACCGTGGCCGATCCCGCCGAGGGCGACGCGTTGCTGGTACACGAGCCGCTGGGTGTGATCCTGGCGATCGAGCCGTGGAATTTCCCCTACTACCAGATCGCCCGCATCCTGGCCCCGCAACTGGCCGCGGGCAACACGCTGCTGCTCAAGCACGCCTCCAACGTGCCGCAGAGCGCGGATGCCTTCGAGAAGCTGATGCTCGAAGCAGGCCTGCCCGCGGGCGCCTTCAAGAACCTCTATGCGGCGCGGCACCACATCGAGATCATCCTCAACGACCCGCGCGTGCACGGCGTGGCGCTGACCGGCTCGGAAGGCGCAGGCGCGGTGGTCGCCGCCCAGGCTGGCAAGGCGCTGAAGAAGTCCACGCTGGAACTCGGTGGCGCCGACGCCTTCGTGGTGCTGGCCGACGCCGAGCTGGACAAGACCGTGAAGTGGGCGGTGTTCGGCCGCCACTGGAACGCCGGCCAGGTCTGCGTGTCCTCCAAGCGCATCATCCTGGTCGAGGCCATCTACGATGAGTTCCTGCGCCGCTACACCGAGGGCGTGGCCGGGCTCAAGGCGGGCGATCCGTTCGACCCCGCTACCACCCTGGCGCCGCTGTCCTCGCAGAAGGCCGCCGACGACGTCAAGGAACAGATCCGCCAGGCCGTCGCCCACGGCGCGACCGCGACCGAGGTGGGGCCCAAGGTGCCGGCGCAAGGTGCCTTCGTGCAGCCGACGATCCTCACCGGCCTGACTCCGGACAACCCGGCCTACTACTGGGAATTCTTCGGGCCGGTATCGCTGGTCTACCGCGCCCACGACGAGGAAGAAGCGATCGCCATCGCCAACGACTCGCCGTTCGGCCTGGGCGGCTCGGTGTTCACCGCCGACGCCAAACATGGCGCCGAAGTCGCCAAGCGCATCTCCACCGGCATGGTGTTCGTCAACCACCCGACCATGGCCAAGGCCGACCTGCCGTTCGGCGGCGTACGCCGCTCTGGCTACGGCCGAGAGTTGCTCGGCCTGGGCCTCAAGGAGTTCGTCAACCACAAGCTGATCGACGTGGTCGACATCGACGCGCCGTTCTGATGCAAGCGGGCCGGCGGCACGGTACCGCCGGCCGCCGTTTCGCGTCCACGGGCGACGTTCAACGTTAACCGAACTTAGGAAACCCTCATGAGTACATCCGATCTGATCACGCGCCTGCCTGGCGTCGTCGCGGCGATGAAGCAGGCGCACCTGAGCGATGGCCCGGCGGACGCCGAACAGCGGCGGGATCGGCTCGCTCGCGCCGAACGCCTGTTGTCCGATAACCGCGCGCAGCTGGAATCGGCCATTCGCGCCGATTATGGCCACCGCAGCCCCTATCAGACACTGGCCACCGATGTGCTTGCGCCCATCAAGAGCATGCGCCACGCGCGCGAGCAACTCGAACATTGGATGCGACCCGAAGCGCAAGACGCCGGTATGCCGGGCGTGCAGGCACGCGTGGAATACCAGCCACTCGGTGTAGTAGGCATCATCAGCCCCTGGAACTTCCCGATCAACCTCTCGTTCGGGCCACTCGCAGGCGTGTTCGCCGCCGGCAACCGCGCGCTGCTCAAGCCGTCCGAACTGACGCCCCGCACCTCCGATCTGCTGGCCGAGCAGATTCCGCGCTATTTCGATGCGCTCGAATTCGGCGTCGTGCTCGGAGACGCCGAAGTCGGCGCCGCCTTCACCGCGCAACCGTTCGACCATCTCATTTACACGGGCAGCACGGCAGTGGGGCGTCTTGTGATGCGCGCCGCGTCCGAGAACCTTGTACCGGTAACGCTGGAACTTGGCGGCAAATCGCCCGTGCTCGTCGACGTGGACGCCGACATCAAGATAGTGGCCGAGCGGGTGCTCACATCCAAGACATTCAACGCCGGGCAGATCTGCATCGCCCCCGATTATGTGCTTCTGCCGCCGTCCGCACGCGAGGCGTTCATCGAGCACGCCCGCGCGTTCGTTGCGGCCACTTATCCAGATCTGGGAAGCAACACCGATTACACCGCCGTTGTCAACGATCGGCACTTCCAGCGCCTGCAGGTGTTGCTCGATGACGCCCAGGCCAAGGGAGCAACCGTCATCAGTCTTGCACCGGACGGCGAAGCAGATGCCGATCCTGCGACCCGCCTGCTGGCACCGACGCTTGTACTGGATCCCGACGATACGATGCGCGTGATGCAGGAAGAAATCTTCGGGCCGGTCCTGCCGCTGGTGAACTGCCCGGATCTTGACCATGCCATCGACTACGTCAATGCCCATCCGCGTCCGCTGGCCGCGTACTACTTCGGCAGCGACGCAACGCGTCAAAAGCGCTTCACCGAACGCACCACCTCGGGTGCAGCAGTGATCAACGACACGCTGATCCACGCTTTTATCGAGGATCTGCCGTTTGGCGGTATCGGCCCTTCCGGCATCGGCGCCTACCACGGCATCCATGGGTTCCGGCGTTTCAGCCACGCCAAGGCCGTGGTGATGCAGAGCCCGGACGGGACCTCCAGCCTGGCGCTGCGCGCGCCCTATGCCGACAAGCAGAAAGCGGTCGAGGCACAGCTGAGCGAATGATTTTTTCCTGGGCGGAGCACACCGCCCTTCGTAAACCTACGGAGCTGAATACCATGAAGATTTTCTACAAGACCCGCGCCACCGCCGTCGGCGGCCGTTCCGGCCGCACCACGCTGGACGATGGCAGCCTCGCGCTGGATATGGCCATGCCGGGGTCCGGCAAGGCTGGCGTCAACCCCGAGCAACTGTTTGCCATGGGTTACGCCGCCTGCTTCGACAACGCGCTGCCGGTGGCGGCCAAGCAACTGAAGCTGGCACCTACTGCCACCAAGACCTCGGTCGAGGTCGGCATCGGCCAGAACGCCGAGGGCGGCTACAGCCTGGACATCGACCTGTATGTGGAAGTCCAGGGCCTGAGCGAAGCCGACGCGCAGAAGCTGGTGGAAACCACCCACCAAGTCTGCCCGTACTCGAACGCCACCCGCGGCAACGTCGACGTGCGCCTGCACACCAGCGTCGCCTAAGCGACGGTAGGCCTACGAGGAGAAACACCATGACAGTAAAAGCCTATGGCACCCATGCCGCTGACACGCCGCTGGCGGCGCTCGACATTGTTCGCCGCGAGCCGGGGCCGCACGACGTCAAGATCGACATCGCCTACTGCGGCGTCTGCCATTCCGACCTGCACCAGGCCCGCAACGAGTGGGCCAACACGCTGTACCCCTGCGTGCCCGGGCACGAAATCGTCGGCCACGTTTCGGCCATCGGCAGTGCAGTGACCAAGTTCAAGATCGGCGACACGGTCGGCGTCGGCTGCCTGGTCGACAGTTGCCATCATTGCCCGGCCTGCGACGCGGGCCTGGAGCAGTATTGCGAGCACGGCCAGGTCTTCACCTACAATGGCCCGACGCATGATGCGCCCGGCCACACCCTGGGCGGCTATTCGCAGCAGATCGTAGTTAAGGACGACTTCGTCCTGAAGGTTTCGCACCCCGAGGCGCAACTGGCCGCCGTGGCGCCGCTGTTGTGCGCCGGCGTCACCACCTGGTCACCGTTGCGCCACTGGAAGGTCGGTCCTGGCCAGAAAGTGGGCATCGTGGGTATCGGCGGGCTTGGCCACATGGGCATCAAGCTGGCACATGCCCTGGGCGCACACACCGTGGCCTTCACCACCAGCGAGAGCAAGCGCGCCGCTGCGCTGGAACTGGGCGCCGACGAAGTCATTGTCTCGCGTAACGCTGAAGAGATGGCGGCGCACGCCAACAGTTTCGACTTCATCCTCAACACGGTCGCAGCCAGCCACGACCTCGACGCCTTCACTGGCCTGCTCAAACTCGACGGCACCATGACCCTGGTCGGCGTACCCGAGCACCCGCACCCGTCGCCGAGCATCGCCAATCTCATCTTCAAGCGCCGCAGCATCGCCGGCTCGCTGATCGGCGGCATCGCCGAGACCCAGGAGATGCTCGACTTCTGCGCCGAGAAAGGCATCGTCGCCGAGATCGAGATGATCGCCATCCAGCAGATCAACGACGCCTACGAGCGCATGCTCAAGAGCGACGTGAAGTACCGCTTCGTGATCGACAGCGCGAGCCTGGCCGCCGCCTGAGGCGAAACAGCCTAACCGTTGCGGGCCGCTTCCCGGCGAGGCGGCCCGCGCGAAGCAACAGGAGATTCCAGATGAAAGCCATCGTGACACGCAGCCCCGGCGGCCTGGACTGCCTCGAACTACGCGAACTCCCCGACCCCGGCCAGCCTGGTCCAGGTCAGGTCCGTGTGAAGCTGCACGCCAGCTCGCTCAACTTCCACGATCTGCTGGTCGCCAACGGCGGCATCCCCGCCGCCGACGGACGGGTACTACTATCCGACGCCGCCGGCGTCGTCGAAGAGGTGGGCGAAGGCGTGAATGAGTTCAAGCCCGGCGACCACGTCGTCTCCGGCTTCTTTCCGCAATGGACCGACGGCCTGCCGTTCGCCGCGGTCGGCAACTTTCAGGGCACGCCGGGCGACGGCATCGACGGCTACGCCACCGAAGTCGCGGTGCGCGCAGCCGCCGACTTCACCCTGGCGCCGCGCGGCTGGAGCCACGCCGAGGCGGCGACCATCACCACCGCCGGGCTGACCGCCTGGCGCGCCCTGGTGGCCGACGGCCCGCTCAAGGCCGGCGAGAGCGTGCTGGTTCTGGGTAGCGGCGGGGTTTCGGTGGCGGCGCTGCAAATCGCAAAAGCGATGGGCGCGAGCGTGATTGCCACCTCCTCGTCGGATGAAAAGCTCGAACGTCTGCGCTCGCTCGGCGCCGACCACCTCATCAATTACCGCCGCACGCCGCAATGGGGCAAGCGGGTGCTGGAGATCACCGGCGGGCGCGGCGTCGATCACGTCGTGGAAGTCGGCGGCCCGGGCACGCTGGCACAGTCCATTCATGCGGTGCGCGTGGGCGGTCATATCGCGCTGATCGGCGTATTGACCGGCCGAGGCGGCGAGGTGCCGACTGCCGTATTGATGGCCAGGCAGGCACGCCTGCAGGGCCTGATCGTCGGCAGCCGGCGCCTGCAGCAGGAGTACGTGGCGGCGCTGGAGCAGACCGGCATCCACCCGGTGATCGACCGCAGCTTCCCGTTGGAGCAGCTTGCTGAGGCTTTCCGCTACCAGGAGAGCGGCCGCCATTTCGGCAAGGTCGTGGTGGATATCTGATCACCCAAGCCCTGTCCGTCCAGCTGCGCTGGCGGACGCGGCGCCCGGGACGCGCCCGGCTGCATACCGGACCCGGGCGTGGATATTTGAAGAGAGGAATGACATGACCGAACACGTCCTGTCGGTCGCATTGGACGATGCCTACCGGCTGATCACCCATGGTCCGACCGTCCTTGTGTCGGCCCGCCACAGTGGAGTCGACGACGTCATGGCCGCCGCCTGGGCCTGTGCGTTGGATTTTTCGCCACCCAGGCTGACCGTGGTGCTGGACAAGATCACACGAACGCGCGAACTGATTGAGGCCAGCGGTGAATTCGTCATCCAGATTCCAACTGTCGCGCAAGCGCGGCTGGTGCACGAGGTAGGCTCCCGGAGCCTGCATCAGGATCCGGACAAGCTCCAGAACTGCGGCGTGGAGCTCCTGCGCTTCGACGGCTTCGACCAACCCTTCGTGGCCGGAGCTTCGGCCTGGCTGGCGTGCCGGCTCATCCCGGAAGTGCGCAATCAGGAGACCTATGACTTGTTCATCGGCGAGGTGGTCGGCGCCTGGGCGGACGCGCGGGCGTTCAGCGATGGCCGCTGGCGCTACGAGCATGCCGACCCGGTCTGGCGCAGCTTGCATCATGTCGCCGGCGGGCATTTCTATACCATCGGCGATGCCCTGGACGTGCCTTTAACGCAACGCTAAACCTTTGGTCGCCCAGGTGGAGCGGCAACTGCCGCACCTCCGTAAAGTGCCCACCGATTACAGGAGAAAAGCATGAAGTCACGTGCTGCCGTCGCCTTCGGGCCAGGCAAACCGCTTGAAATCGTCGAGATCGACGTCGCTCCACCAAAGGCCGGTGAAGTTCTGGTCAAGATCACCCATACCGGCGTCTGCCACACCGACGCCTTCACCCTGTCGGGCGACGACCCCGAGGGCCTCTTCCCTGTCGTGCTGGGCCATGAAGGCGCCGGTATCGTGGTCCAGGTCGGCGAAGGCGTCACCAGCGTCAAGCCGGGCGACCATGTGATCCCGCTCTACACCGCCGAATGCGGCGAGTGCCTATTCTGCAAGTCGGGCAAGACCAATCTGTGTGTGGCCGTGCGCGCCACCCAGGGCAAGGGCGTGATGCCGGACGGCACCACGCGCTTTTCCTACAACGGCCAGCCGATCTATCACTACATGGGCTGCTCGACTTTCAGCGAATACACCGTCGTCGCGGAGGTTTCGCTGGCGAAAGTCAATCCGCAGGCCAATCCGGAACACGTCTGCCTGCTGGGTTGCGGCGTCACCACCGGCATCGGTGCGGTGCATAACACTGCGAAAGTGCAACCCGGCGACTCGGTCGCAGTGTTCGGCCTGGGCGGCATCGGTCTGGCGGTGATTCAGGGTGCGCGCCAGGCCAAGGCCGGGCGCATCATCGCCGTGGACACCAATCCGTCCAAGTTCGAGCTGGCACGCACCTTTGGCGCGACCGATTGCATCAATCCCAGGGATTTCGACAAGCCCATCCAGCAGGTCATCATCGAGATGACCGGCTGGGGCGTCGACCACTCCTTCGAATGCATCGGCAACGTCAACGTGATGCGCGCGGCGCTGGAGTCAGCCCATCGCGGCTGGGGTCAGTCGGTCGTTATCGGCGTGGCTGGCGCCGGACAGGAGATCAGCACCCGCCCGTTCCAGTTGGTCACTGGCCGACGCTGGCTTGGCACCGCCTTCGGCGGGGTCAAGGGCCGCTCGCAGCTGCCGGGCATGGTCGAAGACGCCATGAAGGGCGAAATCGACCTCGCGCCGTTCGTCACCCACACCATGCCCCTCGATGAGATCAACGAAGCCTTCCACCTGATGCATGAAGGCAAGTCGATCCGCAGCGTGGTGCATTACTGACCCGGAATCCCCCGGTTATTTATTGTTATCCAGTCAATCTGAAGGAGATTTTTATGGCAACTCCAGTCATTTCCGGCGACGGCGTTTTTTCGCACGCGTTCCTCGGCGCCATCGACATCGAAAAATCGGTCGCGTTCTACGACGCCACGCTGGGCGCGCTGGGCATCAGGAATCTGGGCCCGTTCGGCAATGGGTGGGTGCTGTATGGGCGTGACAAGCCGGCCTTTATCATCACCCGTCCCAGCGATGGCGGAGCGCCTTCGTCCAATGGCGTCACGGTAGGCTTTGCCGCGGCCACGCCGGCCGAGGTAGATGCCTTCCATGCCTCCGGCCTGGCCGCAGGTGGTACCGATGAAGGCCAACCCGGCCCGCGCGGCCACCTGCCTGGCGCCTATGCCGCCTACCTGCGCGACCCGGCGGGCAACAAAATCTGCTCGTACACCTTCATCTGAAGATGGAGCGCATCGAACACCGCGCCTGCTTCGGCGGTTGGCAGGAAGTGTACCGGCATGAGTCGCGCGCACTGGGATGCGCGATGAATGTGGGCGCATACCTGCCGCCGCAAGCCGCGCATGAAAAGCTGCCGGTGCTGTACTGGCTATCCGGCTTGACCTGCACCGAGCAGAATTTCATCACCAAGGCTGGGGAGCAGCGCTACGCTGCCGAGCGCAGCATGATTCTGGTCGCTCCCGACACCAGTCCACGCGGCGAGGATGTGGCTGACGACAACGCCTACGACTGGGGCAAAGGTGCTCGCTTCTACGTCAATGCCACGCGCGAGCCGTGGGCGCGGCACTTCCGCATGTACGACTGCGTCGTTGAGGAATTGCCGCAGCTCATCGAGGCAAACTTCAACGCTGACGGTGCGCGTGGCATTAGCGGCCACTCGATGGGCGGCCATGGCGCACTGACCATCGCATTGAAGAATCCGGGACGCTACCGCAGCGTTTCGGCGTTCTCTCCGGTCGTCGCGCCTTCGCAGATGCCATGGGGCGAAAAAGCCTTTTCCGCGTATCTGGGTGACGACCGCAAGGCGTGGAAGCAGCACGACGCAGTCGAGCTGATCGCCAGTGCGCAGGAGCGCCTGCCGTTGCTGATCGACCAAGGCGATGCGGACGAGTTCCTCGATGAGCAGCTCAAGCCGAAATTGCCCGCGCAAGCCGCGCAGGCAGCAGCATATCCGGTCACGCTGCGGATGCAAGCAGGCTACGACCACAGCCATTACTTCACCGCGAGTTTCATTGGCGAACACCTCGCCCACCATGCCCATACGCTGAAGTAGCGCCGCGGACGCGACGCATCGATCTTGGAAGTAAGCCCATGCCATCGGGCTTGCAAGCGACCTACGACATGAAAGGAACATGACATGAAAGCTGCCATCTACGAACAACCTGGAAACCCCTCCGTCCTGCACCTGGCCGAGGTTCCGGATCCGGTCGCGGCGGACGACGAACTGCTCATCCGCGTTGAGGCCATCAGCATCGAGGGCGGTGATCTCGTCGGTCGCCGCGAAACCACACCCAGCGGCCCGACCGACATCCTTGGCTATGCTGCCGCCGGCGAGATCCTGCAGGTTGGACGCGCCGTGACCGGCTTCAAGGTCGGACAGAAAGTCACGGGGTTCAATTTCAAAGGCTCGCACGCCGAACTGCGGGCTGTGCCCGCGGCGACCAGCTGGCTGGTCCCGGATGGTCTCGACATCAAGGTCGCGGCGGCGATCCCAGCGGGTCCGGGCACCGCCGCGTACACCTTGAAACTGGGAGCTCTCAAACCTGCCGAGACGGTACTGATCCAGGGCGCTGCGGGCGGCGTGGGGCTGGCTGCCGTCCAGCTCGCGGCGAAAGTGGGAGCGCGGGTCATCGGCACCGGCACGCGCTCTGAAACGCTCGAAGAACTCCACGGATATGGACTTTCCGATGCCATCGTCGTCACGGCTGACAAGCCTGCTAGCGAGCAGATCCGCGCGCTTCTCGGTGGCAACGCGGTTGACCTGTTGATCGACAATGTTGGCGGGACGGCGCTGGTCGATGGTCTCCATGTGGTGAGGGACGGCGGGCGCGGCGTCATTGTGGGCGTATTCGGAGGCCGCAACCAGCCGATCGACGCAGGACATCTCCTGGTCCATCGGCAGACGGTGATCGGCTGCCTGCTCGGCCCGGTCATGGGCGAACCGGATGTCCATGCGTTAATCGACGATCTGCTCCAGCAGGCTCTGCGAGGCGAACTAAAAGTGCCGATCGATGCGACCTTCACGCTTGCGGAAGCAGCAGCGGCCCATCGCCGGGCAGAGGAACGCGGCCGCATTGGTCGCGTAATCATGGTGCCTTGATTCCAGGTCAGACCTACCGAAACAAGATATGAATGAAGTGAAAACGCCACTTACCAACAGCGCCTTGCAGCATCTCCCATTTTGTAGGTTGCTTGCTTGCCCACAAGCCATTTCCTGTCGGAGGGAAAGGGAGTAAGTCCAACGAAATGAACATAAAGGAGCAGCCCATGGAGCTGCGACACCTACGCTGCTTTGTCGTCCTGGCTGAGGAACTACACTTCACCCGAGCCGCTGAGCGCCTCCACATCGACCAATCTCCACTTTCCCGAGCAATCAGGGAATTGGAGGATGAGTTAGGCACGTTGTTATTTGATCGGGACCGTCGTGGAACTCGACTGACCCAGGCCGGCACCGTATTTCTACAGGACGTGCGCCGTGTGTTCACCACACTGGATCAGGCTCGCGAAAACGTCAAGGCTGTATCCGCCGGTTATCGAGGTAGTCTGCGAATCGCGGTATCCGATGGCGCGATCGACCCACGCTTTTCCGAATTCCTGACACGCTGTCGAGAGGAAGAGCCTGAAATTGAGGTCCGGCTCTCCGAAGTCTCATTCTCGGAACAATTGCGTGGACTACGATCAGGAGACTTCAGCATCGGCTTTGCGCATACCAATAGCGTCGGAAGCGGAATCGTGGCCGAAGCTATGAGCTTGCCCCCGCAAAACGA
>NZ_DDCI01000028.1:0-3229 GCF_002335265.1 Cupriavidus sp. UBA2010 | reverse complement strand
TCGAGTCCCCTCCCTCGCACCAAGTTACTTCAAAAGTTACTCGTCAGTAACTTTCAAACTCCCCGCCAAGTCACGCCACTAACGCCGCAATCCTAAGTCCAGCAAGGCCTGGCGGGAACTTGGCGCGTTGTCGCATCACCTGCCACACATCACTCCACGGCACTGTGGAATCACCCCGCGCTCCCCGAAATTTCCGCGCGAACTCTCCGTGGTGTTGCTATGGCATCCATCCAAAAGATTGCGAACGGCTGGCGAGCGCAGGTCTATGTCAAGGGCCAGCGATATGACCGGACGTTCCCAGCAAGGCAGCGGCCCAGCAATGGGCCGTCACGCGCGAGGCTGCGCTACGCGCGATCGGCGCTGGCCAGGGAAGCGAGACGCACACCGTAGGACCCTTCGTGAGCGTGGCAGCGTCGGCGATTGTATGTGCCGCGACAAGTCGCTATTTCTCTGAAAGCTGTCGATGGCGACGCCTGATGACCCTGCACTGCCTCGAACCGCCGTTCCTGTTCGGGAACCGGCAACATTGGTCGGATGCGCCCATGCTCGCTAGCATTTTAGAGGTCATATGCGAGCGGACGGAGCGCGATCTCCTTGCGGTCGTGGGCGGAACGATACAGTGAGCGCATCCGTAACTGTTTGACCTTGCCAACTTTCTGGATTGGGCTTCCTCGGCCTTCTCCAGTTCCCCCGTCAAGACGTGCATGGACATTTGCTGCATTGCGGCGCGCTGTCTCCATCGCCCCAATGATTAAGTAGCGCCAACTGCGGCAGCGCCAGTCTAGCAATACGAAAGGTTGATTGATCTATCGGCCGGTTTGCACGAATACTCAGCCAAAGTTAGTTCATCCCGCATCCCCATGGTGAAGTGGAGACAGGAACCATGACATTTGGCACCGCACAGATTGGATCGACGTCGCGCTATCGCACGAGCATCATGGTATCGGGCCACGCCATCACGGCCGATGAGCCCCGTGCGCTCGGCGGGCAGGGGGTTGGCCCGGCACCCTATGACCTATTGCTGGCAAGCTTGGGAGCGTGTACTGCCATCACGCTCAGGATGTATGCCGAGCGCAAGGGCTGGCATTTGGAGTCGCTGGAGGTCTCCATGCGGCTTGTCGGATCGGACGCGCTCCGTATCGAGCGGACGCTTGTCATGAAGGGCTTGGAAGAGAGCCAGAGACTGCGCATGGCGGAAATTGCCGAGCGTACGCCCGTCACGAAGACGCTGCGGTCCGGGTTGCCGATCGACACGCGCCTGGCTTAATGCCGGCGCGTTTCAGGTCGGCCGCTTTCAAGCATTCCCACACTGGCTGGCAACGAACCCGCCGGACGCTGGGCGGAAGAGGAGAGCGCTCATATGATCCAGCAGAATACAGGCGGAGTCGGGTCGCGCAGACATCAGATGTTTCCCGTTCTGACGCCGATTCAGGTTGAGGCGGCTAGCCGATTCGCAAGCGGTCCGCCGCGCGTGTTCGCATCGGGTGAAACTGTCTTTGCCACGGGGGACAGGAACGTACCGGTTTGGCTCGTGCTGGATGGTTCCATTGATGTTCTGCGCCGCAATGGTCTGGACGAGAGCGCGCCCATCACTACCCATCGCGCGGGGCAGTTTACTGGAGAGGTCAGTCAGATCGATGGCCGTGCGTCGCTTGCGCTGGCGCAGGCGGGTCCGGACGGCGCCACGCTGCTGCCATTCGATCCACCGCACTTGCGCGCGCTGATGATCGGATCGGCGGAGGTTGGCGAAATCGTCATGCGCGCATTGATCCTGCGGCGCGTCAGCCTGATCGAGCATGGTGGCTCGGGTACGATTTTGATTGGTGCGTCAGATGATTCGCACCTTCTGCGCCTGCAGGGATTCCTGACCCGTGGCGGCTACCCCAATCACATCATGGATCCTCGGATCGATGGCGATGGGCGTAGCTTCGTCGAGCGGATGGCGCTTCTTCCTACCGACATGCCGCTGGTGGTCTGCCCCGGTGGCGCCGTATTGAAGCGGCCGGACGAGCGTGAACTGGCGGCCTGTCTCGGCATCCTCCCCAAGATCGAGCAGCGGAAAATCTACGACGTTGCCGTCGTGGGTGCGGGGCCGGCCGGGTTGGCTGCTGCGGTCTATGGCGCTTCGGAGGGCCTCTCGGTGATCGTTCTTGACGAGCGCACCATGGGCGGGCAGGCCGGAGCGTCGGCGCGAATCGAAAACTATCTTGGTTTTCCTACCGGAATATCGGGACAGGCGCTCGCAGGCCGCGCATTCACGCAGGCCCTGAAGTTCGGGGCCGAGGTGGCCATCCCCGTGAGTGTGGGGCGGCTGGATCGCGATGGGGATCGGCTGACGCTGGGGCTCTCCGATGACTCGACAGTGGCAGCGCGCACTGTCGTGATCGCTTCAGGTGCTGCCTACCGGCAACCAGACATCACCGGCCTCAGGCATTTCGAAGGCGCCGGGGTCTCCTATTGGGCATCCCCGATCGAAGCGCGCTTGTGTGCAGGCAAGGAAATCGCCCTTGTCGGCGGCGGCAACTCGGCGGGTCAGGCGATCGTGTTTCTTGCTCCGCACGTGAAGCGGCTTCACGTATTCGTGCGGCGAGACCTGTCGGAGACGATGTCGCGCTACCTCATCGATCGTATCTCTGCGCTGTCCAACGTTGACATTCATGTCGGCACGGATCTGATCGGGCTCGCACCCCATGGCGAGACGCTTGCCAGCGCCACAGTGCGCGATCGCGCCAGCGCGGCGTTGAGGCAATACGAAATCTGCCATCTCTTCCTGTTCATCGGCGCGACACCGCATACCTGCTGGCTCAACGGTTCATTAGCGATGGACGACAAGGGCTTCATCTTGACTGGTGGATCGACGTCTTCGCTCGAGACCAGCATGCCCGGAGTCTTTGCCATCGGTGACGTCCGAGCGGGCTCGACCAAGCGAGTGGCTGCCGCAGTCGGCGATGGGGCTGCCGCCATTTCACAGATCCACGATTACCTCAGCAAGCAGGCCAAGGAGGCGGCGTGAAAACTTGTGACCATACGGATACGATCCGTGACGTTGTACCAAGTGCCCGGGGTTGCGAAGAGTGTCTGAATGTGGGCAGCACGTGGGTGCATCTTCGGCTGTGCCGGTCGTGCGGTCACGTTGGCTGCTGCGACAACTCTCCCCTCAGGCACGCCCGTGCGCATTACGAGAAAACCGGACATCCAATCATCGAGGTGCGGATTTCGGTGAAGGTGA
>NZ_DDCI01000011.1:0-5692 GCF_002335265.1 Cupriavidus sp. UBA2010 | reverse complement strand
TCACGCGCCCCGAAATACGCACTGCATCATGCGCCGACGCGGCTCGACGTACAGAGCATGGTTGTAGGCGGCGCTGACCCGGTTGGGGTCCGAGTGCGAAAGCTGAGCATCCACCCAGAGCTTCGGGTAGCCGATCTCGTTAAGCGCCGTCGAGATCGTGCCGCGGATGCCGTGGCCAGTCAGCAGATCCTTGTAGCCCATGCGGGTCAGGGCACTGTTGAGAGTGTTCTCGCTGATCGGCCTCTTCAGGTCGCTGCGATGGGCAAGCAGGTGCTTTTGGGCTGGCTTCACCAGTTCCAGCAGGAAGCGAGCGATCTCGATAGCTTGCGCTGATAAGGGAACGATGTAGGGTGGGATGTCCTGCGGGCGCTTGTTGTGCTTGCGCATGTCATCCTGCAACTGTTTGACGATCTCCGGCGGGATGATCCATAAACCCTGATCCAGATGGAACTGGCCAGGCTCGGCAAACCGTAACTCCCCGGTTCGCACACCCGTCAGGAACAACAGCCGAATGCCGAGCTGGGTAATGAGCTGGCCGCGGTAACGACGCAGCCTGTGGAGCAAGTCGGGGACTTCCGGCAACCGCAAGTAGGGGTTGTTCACGACGGGCGGTTTCGGCTTCGCCACTGCATCCAGGTCCGTGGCTGGATTACCCTCCAGACCCGGGATCTTCACTTTGGCGAAGCGGAACAACTGGTTGAACCAGATGCGTACCTTCTCGGCCGTCGTCAACGCATCGCGCTCTTCGATCTTCTTTAGCACTTCCTCCAAGTCCGCGCTGCGCACGTCGATCATCGACATCGTGCCGAGTCGGGGCAGCACGTCCTTCTTGAAGATGCGCTGGATCTGCGACAGGGTGCTGTTGCGTCCCTCCTTGAGTTCCAGCTTGCGCTGCTCAAGCCAACGGAGATAGACCGCCTTGAAGCTGTTTTCGTCTGCCAGACGAACGGCTTGGCGCTTGCGCTTGCGATCGACCTTGGGATTGATGCCCTTGGCCAGTAAGGCGCGTGCCTTGTCGCGCTCCTCGCGCGCCTCCCGAAGACTGACCTCGGGATAGGTTCCCAGCGACATGCGCTTTTGCTTGGCGGCCCAATAGTAGCGGAAGTGCCACGCCTTACTGCCGGTGGCTGATACGAACAGCCCGAGGCCGTCGAAGTCAGAGAGGGAATAGTTTTTGCCGGTGGTCTTGGCCTGCCGGACGACCAAATCTGAGAGTGCCATGCTCTAGCTCCTGAACATGAGTCAGGGCTCGATACTGGCCGCGTCAACCGCGCTCCCCCAGCAACAATCCGCCTTCAGCGCTTCCGTAAAGATGGCCTCAAAAATGGCCTTAAACGTCGTGGCTGTGGCTGGATTTCGGTGGATGTTGCTGGAACGAAAAAAGGAGCTTTCGCTCCTTTTTTCAACGACTTACAGACGTCGATGGAAGTCTGTAGATCTTAAATTGGAGCGGGAGACGAGTCATGCACTAGAGCGCTAAGTCTCTGTTTCCCAATCACTTTCTCCACTGTGGTGATCAGCGAAGAACTCAATTATAGCCTTGTTTTTCGCCCTCGGCAACAAAGTTCATCCAACCACTTCCACCAGCGTCCAAGGATGATCCATCCACCCGTCGTTACGCCTGATGCGTCCAGCTGCTGAGCGGGTTCGCTATCGAACTCCAACTTGCGACGATCATGACTTGCGCTCGCTCCGCAGGCAGCGCGGGGTGGTGTCGCGTGGACTACCTGGCACCTGGACGGCTGTAGGACACAACCGCCGGCATCGGAACACCGCAAGTACTCATCTTTACATCGCTGCGGCTAACTTCGCCGGAGCGCAACGCGGCGCCAGTGTAGTGGCAGCCAGCCTCAACGAAGGCGTGCAGCAATCCGGTTCATCTGCTCGATCTCCGCGCGCTGGCCATCGGAAATCGCTTGGCATAGGTTGACGAGTTCCGGATCTGAGAGCTGCGCCTCGCGGCACATGAGGATCGCTCCCGAATGGTGCGGGACCATAGACGCGATGAACTGTCGATCGCCGATTCCGGTTTGAGCACGGGTAGCGGCAAAAGAACCGAGTGTGAGAACGGCAAACAAGCCGTACAGCACGAGATTGAGCCGCCGGTTTGGAAACATGCCGGGCATTGTCGCTAGCATGAAGATGCCCATTGGCGCCCACATAGTGACCGCCATGTAGAGCATGTTGAGATTGTTTCTGAAGTCCCTGGCGCCGTCGATCATGCTGAACATTACGAAGTACATGACGACGAGGCCCAACACCATGTTCACCCAGAACTTGGCGTATGGTCGGCCGTGCTTACCCATCTGACCGGATGTGTGATGTTGATGTTCATGGGAATGTTCAGCCATCTCCGTCTCCTATGTGCTGGGGCAACCTGGCAGGGTCACTGGTACTGCGGCAGATACTTTGTCGATATATCAGCATGTGGAGCGATGCATCACTAACCGCTGATTTCCAGTCCCCAACTGGACGTAGGGGCGTCGAACGCTTCAACTCGCTGGTCTTGAACCGTCTGGATATCAGACCATACCAAATCGGTCTTGATGGGCTTTGCGCCACCTATGACGCTGGTACCGTGAGCGCCAATATCGAGCTTGCGTCCTCATCGCTCGATGGGCCGGCAACTGATCGATTCTTGCATATCAAGCAAGACAAGGCCACCTGCGGCGGACGCCAATGGCCTCCTCCGCCTTCGCTTAGGGCATCGCCTCAAGCGTCCGTCGCAGGCCATAACGACACAACAGCCCTTGGGCAAGAAAGGAGCCGGTGATGTAGCGCACCCGAAAGGAGACGAAGACATGCACAAGGACATTTCAACATCAAAGGTGTTCTATCGTCCCATCGAGGCGGCCATCCGATGGGCTGGGTTGCTGCGGTATCTCCCGATGATCCTGGCCACGATCGCGTCACCGCGTGTCCTGCCTCGGTCGCTGAACTGCCCTCGATGGAATGAGTGCCGGCTGCACTCGGAACGTATCTATGACGGCATCCTCAAC
This sequence comes from Cupriavidus sp. UBA2010, assembly GCF_002335265.1. Taxonomy (NCBI): domain Bacteria; kingdom Pseudomonadati; phylum Pseudomonadota; class Betaproteobacteria; order Burkholderiales; family Burkholderiaceae; genus Cupriavidus; species Cupriavidus sp. UBA2010. Next base: position 2,693 of record NZ_DDCI01000011.1, on the reverse strand, counting down.
GGAGAGCTGCCCTACGGCAAGAACGGGATCACGCTCAATGATCCGAACCTGCTCAATTCTCTGGATCTGACTGTTCGCCATGTCGATCTAAAACGCTGGATGCGCACCCACTATCCCGAGCACCGGCCAGGATTTCTGTTCAGCCGTGGCGAACGCATGGCGCATCCTTTCATCACCATGGAAACAGGACAGGCGATCCTCGTGGAGCGGCTGGCCCTTCAGGCCGCGCTTGAACAAGCCCGACGTGAGATGCGAGAACTGCAGGAGCAGCACGACACGCTACTCAAGCAATCCTCGGTGCTGTTGGCATCCAAGCAATGCGAGATCAGCGAACGGGCGGAAACGACCTATCTCAACATCATTGGAGGGATGTTGACGCTGATGCTGAGCCAGTCGCCTTCAGGCGTGCCCTATTCCAGCTTCAAAACGCAGGAGGCCCTTGTCTCTGCATTGGTCGCCCACTACGGCGGCACCATGGGCATCACTGAGCGCACCTTAAACGGAAAGTTCGCCAACGCTAAGAGGTACGTTCGTAGCGCAAGCGCATGAGGTTATCCAGCTTGTATGTGCAATCGCGGAGATTGCATTTGCAATGTCTTTCCGCAGCCAGGTCTATTGAATAGAGGTCACGCCAACAAACGCCACCGAGCGTTCAGGAGTGACCGCCATGTCGCAGACCCCTGTACTCCCGCCGAACGAGCGCCGCATCCTGCGGCTCGATGAAGTCGAAGCGAAGTCCGGCTTCAAACGCGCCCACATCTACAACCTGATGAAGAAGCGCCAGTTCCCTCAGGCGCTGCGCCTGGGCGTGCGCGCTGTCGGCTGGGATTCGATCGAAATCGACCAGTGGATCGCCGAGCGCCTCAACCACCGGACCTGACCCGCTCTCCCGCGGACTTCCCATTCCCAGCCGGAGAGCGCCATGCAGGTCGTGTCCATCATTTCAACGAAGGGCGGCGTCGGCAAGACCACGACGGCCGCCAACCTGGGCGGGCTCGCCGCGGACGCGGGCCTGCGCGTGCTGCTGCTCGATCTCGACGTGCAGCCCACCTTGTCCTCCTACTACGAACTGACCCAGCGCGCGCCGGGCGGCATCTATGAGCTGTTGGCCTTCAACGAGCGCGACCTTGGCCAGCTCGTGTCCCGCACGATCATCGCGGGCCTGGACCTGGTGCTGTCCGACGACCACCGGGGCGAGCTGAACACGTTGTTGCTGCATGCGCCGGATGGCCGCCTGCGGTTGCGGCATCTGCTGCCAGCACTTGCTCCCCTCTACGACCTGGTGCTGATCGACACCCAGGGCGCGCGTTCCGTGCTGCTGGAGATGGCGGTGCTCGCCTCCGATCTCGCGCTGTCGCCCGTCACGCCGGAGATCCTCGCGGCACGCGAGCTGCGGCGCGGCACCATGCAGTTGCTCGAAGACATTGCGCCGTACCGGCACCTGGGCATCGAACCGCCGCCGCTGCACTTGCTCATCAACCGCGTCCACCCGGTGTCCGCCAACGCACGGCTGATCCAGCAGGCCTTGCGCGACCTGTTCCAGGACAGCGCCGGCATCCGCGTGCTCGCCACCGACGTGCCGGCCATAGAAGCGTATCCACGTGCCGCAACGCGCGGCCTGCCGGTGCATCGGGTCGAGCACCGCCAGCCGCCCGGCAGAGTCGCCCCTGCCGCGCTCGACACGATGCGCGCGCTCGCCAGCGAGTTGTTCCCGCAATGGCAGGACCGACTGGCTCAAGTATCCGGCCGCCCGCAGCGACCTCTTGATCCTGGGAGGCCCCATGGCGAACGCACATGAGCTGGCCCGCGGCCACAAGCGGCTGCGCGCCCTGATCGAGTTCGCGGTCGGTGAGGGCTGGCACGTCAAGCGCACGCCGGGCGGGCACCTCAAGTTCACCAAGGCCGGCTGCGCGGCGATCTACACGAGTTCGACAGCGAGTGACCACCGGGCCGAATTGAACGCCCGTGCGCAGATCCGCCGCGCCGAGCGAGAGGCCCGCATGGCGCCGGCCGGCGGTCGTGGGGACTGCGAGGGGTGCGGCCATGGCTGACATGACCTCGCAGGACATGGCAGGCAAGCTGCTCGCGGCCGGCTTCGAGCGCAGCGGCCCAGCGGCTACGGCCTTGAGCGACCCGATCGCGGACACGCCCATGGTCGTGACGCTGGACCAGTTGCGGCCCTACGACCATGACCCGCGCATGAAGCGCAACCCGGCTTACGAGGAAATCAAGGCATCCATCCGCGAGCGCGGCCTGGACGCGGCGCCGGCCATCACGCGCAGGCCCGGCGAGGACCACTACATCATCCGCAACGGCGGCAACACGCGACTGGCGATCCTGCGCGAACTCTGGTCGGAGACCAAGGAAGAACGCTTCTTCCGCATATCGTGCCTGTTCCGACCATGGCCGGAGCGCGGTGAAATCGTCGCGCTGACCGGGCATCTTGCCGAGAACGAACTGCGCGGCGGCCTCACGTTCATCGAGCGCGCGCTCGGCGTCGAGAAAGCACGGGAGTTCTACGAGCAGGAGAGCGGCGCCGCCCTGAGCCAGTCGGAACTGGCCCGCCGCCTGGCGGCCGATGGCTTCCCCGTCCAGCGGTCGCACATCACCCGCATGGCCGACGCGGTGCGCTACCTGCTGCCCGCCATTCCCACTGTGCTCTATGGCGGCCTGGGGCGCCACCAGGTCGAGCG